>NZ_JBFUHN010000010.1:0-117743 GCF_056402375.1 Variovorax sp. P4_B10
GCAGCCGTCAGCGTGGTCTTGCCGTGGTCAACGTGACCGATCGTGCCCACGTTCACGTGCGGCTTGGTGCGGGTGAATTTACCTTTTGCCATTTTTCAATCCTTGAAAGAGCATTCCCGTGTATTGGTTTTATGTCTGCACCCGATTGCTGGTTCGCCTCGCACGGGAACGTGGCGGCACCGGATCGCAGACAAAGAGAGCCACGCACTGCGTGGCCCTGCATTCTTCAAAACTTACTTGGCGCGAGCAGCCACGATGGCTTCTGCAACGTTGCGCGGAGCTTCGGCGTAGTGCTTGAACTCCATCGTGTACGTGGCACGGCCTTGCGACATCGAACGCAGCGTGGTCGAGTAGCCGAACATTTCCGACAGCGGCACTTCGGCCTTGATGGCCTTGCCGCCACCGATCATGTCTTCCATGCCCTGCACCATGCCGCGGCGTGAGGACAGGTCGCCCATCACGTTGCCGGCGTAGTCCTCAGGCGTTTCGACTTCCACGGCCATCATCGGCTCGAGAATCACGGGGCTGGCCTTGCGGGCGCCTTCCTTGAAACCGAAGATGGCGGCCATCTTGAACGCCATTTCGTTCGAGTCCACGTCGTGGTACGAGYCGAAGTGCAGCGTGACCTTGACGTCGACGACGGGGTAGCCCGCCAGCACGCCCTGGGTCAGTGCTTCCACAACGCCCTTTTCCACTGCGGGGATGTATTCGCGAGGAACCACACCGCCCTTGATGGCGTCGACGAACTCGAAGCCCTTGCCCGCTTCCTGCGGTTCGAGCTTCAGGATGACGTGACCGTACTGGCCCTTGCCGCCCGACTGGCGAACGAACTTGCCTTCGGCATCTTCGACGGTCTTGCGGATCGTTTCGCGGTAGGCCACCTGGGGCTTGCCCACGTTGGCTTCCACGCCGAACTCGCGCTTCATGCGGTCCACGATGATTTCGAGGTGAAGCTCGCCCATGCCGGCGATGATGGTCTGGCCCGATTCTTCGTCGGTCTTGACGCGGAACGACGGGTCTTCCTGTGCCAGGCGTTGCAGGGCGATGCCCATCTTTTCCTGGTCGACCTTGGTCTTGGGCTCGACGGCCTGGGAGATCACCGATTCCGGGAACACCATGCGCTCGAGCGTCAGGATGGCTGCGGGATCGCACAGGGTTTCGCCCGTGGTCACTTCCTTGAGGCCAATACAGGCAGCGATGTCGCCGGCGCGGATTTCGCTCACTTCGACGCGGTTGTTGGCGTGCATCTGCACGATCCGGCCGATGCGCTCTTTCTTGCCGCGCACCGGGTTGTAGACGCTGTCGCCCTTGGTCAGCACGCCGGAATAGACGCGAACGAAGGTCAGCTGGCCGACGAACGGGTCGGTCATGAGCTTGAACGCGAGCGCGGAGAACTTCTCGTCGTCGTCTGCCTTGCGGGTCGTCGGCACTTCGTCTTCGTCCATGCCCTTGACCGGCGGGATGTCCGTCGGTGCGGGCATGTATTCGACGACGGCGTCGAGCATGGCTTGCACGCCCTTGTTCTTGAAGGCCGAGCCGCACAGCATCGGCTGGATTTCGCCAGCGATGGTGCGTTGGCGGATCGCAGCCTTGATTTCGGCTTCGGTCAGCTCATTGCCTTCGAGGTACTTGTTCATGAGCTCTTCGCTCGCTTCGGCAGCGGCTTCGACGAGCTTTTCGCGGTACTCGGCGCACACCTCGGCCAGGTCGGCCGGGATTTCGCCGTACTTGAAGGTCACGCCCTTTTCTTCGTCCCAGATGATCGACTTCATCTTGACGAGGTCGACGATGCCCTGGAAGCGCTCTTCGGCGCCGATCGGGATCTGGATGACGACGGGGTTGGCCTTCAGGCGGTCCACCATCATCTGGCGCACGCGCAGGAAGTCGGCGCCGGTGCGGTCCATCTTGTTGACGAACGCGAGACGCGGAACCTTGTACTTGTTGGCCTGGCGCCAGACGGTTTCGGACTGGGGCTGCACGCCGCCGACGGCGTCGTACACCATGACAGCGCCGTCCAGCACGCGCATCGAGCGCTCGACTTCAATGGTGAAGTCCACGTGGCCGGGGGTGTCGATGATGTTGATGCGGTGTTCGTCGAACGTGCCCGCCATGCCCTTCCAGAAGCAGGTGGTGGCAGCCGAGGTGATCGTGATGCCGCGCTCTTGCTCTTGCTCCATCCAGTCCATCGTGGCGGCGCCATCGTGCACTTCACCGATCTTGTGGTTCACACCGGTGTAGAACAGGATGCGCTCGGTCGTCGTGGTCTTGCCGGCGTCGATGTGCGCGGAGATGCCGATGTTGCGGTAGCGCTCGATGGGGGTCTTGCGAGACATGATTTACTTTCGGGTTAAATGCGTTGAGCGCTGGGCCTTGAGCACGGGCGACATCGCCCGACACTCAATACCCAACGCCCAAGCGAAGTTTGATTCTTAGAAGCGGAAGTGGCTGAAGGCGCGGTTGGCTTCTGCCATGCGGTGCACTTCATCGCGCTTCTTCATGGCACCGCCACGGCCTTCCGTGGCTTCCATCAGTTCGTTGGCCAGACGCAGGGCCATCGACTTTTCGCCACGCTTGCGGGCGGCTTCCTTGATCCAGCGCATCGACAGCGCCAGACGGCGCACCGGGCGCACTTCGACCGGCACCTGGTAGTTCGCGCCACCGACGCGGCGCGACTTGACTTCGACCATCGGCTTCACGTTGTTGATGGCAACGGTGAAAGCTTCGAGCGGGTCCTTGTCAGGATTCTTCTTTTCGATGAAGTCGAGCGCGCCATAAATGATGCGCTCGGCGATCGCCTTCTTGCCGCCTTCCATGATCACGTTCATGAATTTCGACAGCTCGACATTGCCGTACTTGGGATCCGGCAGGATTTCACGTTTGGGGACTTCGCGACGACGTGGCATGTTACTAACCTCTTTGCTTCAGTTGGCACCGTTTCCGGCACCGCGAGAGCCATTCCGGACTCTCACTTACTCGACCCGACAGTGGGTCACTTCGTTCGATGTGCCCGCCAAGGCAACCGAACACCGTTTTTTTCTTGACGACAGGAAGGCTTAAGCCTTCTTGGGGCGCTTTGCGCCGTACTTGGAACGCGACTGCTTGCGGTCTTTCACGCCTTGCAAGTCGAGCGAACCGCGCACGATGTGGTAGCGAACACCGGGCAAGTCCTTGACACGACCGCCGCGAACCAGCACGACGCTGTGTTCCTGCAGATTGTGGCCTTCGCCGCCGATGTAGGAAATGACTTCGAAGCCGTTGGTCAGACGGACCTTGGCAACTTTACGAAGCGCCGAATTGGGCTTCTTGGGCGTCGTGGTGTAGACGCGGGTGCAGACACCGCGGCGTTGCGGCGAGTTCTGCATGGCAGGGCTCTTCGAATTGATCTTTTCGACCGTTCGACCCTGACGCACCAGTTGATTGATGGTTGGCATGAATGAATTAGTCCCAAAACAACCCGGCCCTGGCTGTGAAGCCGCCCTTGTCGTGACACAAGGAAACCGGGAATAACGAAAACGTGAAACCCTTCGGAAAATTCCGAAAAGCCGACGAGTATAGCAGGCGTGCCTGAAACGGCAAAGTCAGGCGCAGCCAGCGTCGGCTGGCCGCCTCAGCCGCCCGGTGCCCTTACTTGATCCAGAGCCGGATGGCGTCCCAGGCGCGGCCGAAGATGCCCGCCTGTTCGACGGCTTCCAGGGCGACCAGCGGCACATCCGCCACCGGCTGGTCGTCCAGGGTCACCTTGAGCGAACCCACGGGCTGGTATTTGGTGAACGGCGCCACCAGCGGGTCGGGGCGGGCCACCTGGGTCTTGATCTTGCTGGCCGTACCGGCCGGCACCGCCACCACGATGGCGTCCGGGCGGCCCAGCTTGAGGATGTTGGCCTTGCCCTTCCAGACCGCGGGCGTGGCGACCGGCTGGCCGGCGTCGAAGAGACGGACGGCATCGTAGGCCGTGTAGCCCCAGTTCAGCAGCTTCTGCGATTCGTTGGCCCGCACGGTCTCGCCCGAGGTGCCCAGCACGATCGACAGCAGGCGGCGGCCGCCGGTCAGGTTCGGGAAATCGCGCTTGGCGGTGGCGATCATGCAGTAGCCGGCAGCCTCGGTATGGCCGGTCTTCAGGCCGTCGACGGTCGGGTCGCGGAACAGCAGCAGGTTGCGGTTGGTGTCGTTGGTCGACGGCGTGCCCGGGTAGCGGTACTTCTTGATCGCGTAGTACTTGGCTTCTTCCGGGAAGTCGCGCACCAGGCGGGTCGCCAGGATGCTCAGGTCGCGGGCCGTGGTGGTGTGGCCGGGTGCGGTGAGGCCTTCCGGGTTCTTGTAGGCGGTGTTCTTCATGCCCAGCGCCTTGGCCTGGGCGTTCATGAGCTCGACGAAATGCTCCACCGTGCCGCCCACGCCCTCGGCCAGCGCCACCGTGGCGTCGTTGCCGGACTGCACGATCAGCCCCTTGATCAGGTCTTCGACCGGCACCTGCATCTTGGGATCGATGAACATGCGCGAACCGGGCATCTTCCATGCGCGCTGGCTGACCGGGATCGTCTGGGTCAGCGTGATCTTCTTGGCACGCAGCGCATCGAACACGATGTAGGCCGACATCAGCTTGGTGAGCGAAGCCGGCTCGACCGGGCTGTCGATGTCCTTCTGCGCAAGGATCTGGTTCGCCGTCACGTCGAGCAACAGGTAGCTGCGCGCGGCGATTTCAGGCGGCGCCGGCACCTGGGCAGCAGCGATCACGCCGACCGAGGCAGCGGCAGTCAGCACCAGTGCGCGGAGCGCATTGAAAAAACGATTCATGGGGAGGATGGAAAGAGACGAAAACAAGCCTGCAAGGCTTTCATTCGATGCCCGCGCGGAGATGGCGGGCAACCAGACTTTTGAGCAGCGGCAATTGTCCGTGAAAGAAATGGCCGCCCCCGGGAATAACCGTGACAGGAAGTGACTGTGGCCGGGCCCAGTCCATCACGGCCGCGAGCGGCACGGTGTCGTCGGCCTCGCCGTGGACCACCAGCATGCGCTCGTGGGCCTCGGCCGGCAGCGTGGCCACGGAAAAGCGCGAAGCGGCCGTGCCGACCAGCACGAGTTGCCGGATGTCGCGCGCGGCCCAGAGCTTTTCGGCCGCGCCACTTGCAACGAAGGCACCGAACGAGAAGCCGGCAATCGCCAGGGCGCCTTCCGGCGCGAGCTGGCCGACGACATTCAGCATGTCCTCCAGTTCGCCGCGCCCTTCGTCGTGCGCCCCCTCGCTGGCGCCGACGCCGCGGAAGTTGAAGCGCACCGCCGTCCAGCCGGAAGCAACGAAAGCGCGCGCCAGGGTCTGAACCACCTTGTTGTCCATCGTGCCGCCGAACAGCGGGTGCGGATGGGCGATCACCGCGATGCCGCGGGGAGCGCCGGCCGGCAGGTCGCGCTGCACCTCGATCACGCCGGCGGCGCCCTGGAGGCTGATCTTTTCGGTCTGGGAGTTCATGGCACTGTGAATGAGCGGACCGGCAGCGCCGGTCGGGAGCACGGTACGAGCGGCGGGCCCGCGGGAAAGTTCAGCGTCCGACGTCGGCGGGCAGCAAAAGCCGCTCGACGACCTGGCCATTCTTCAGGTGCGACTCGACGATCTCGTCGATGTCGTCGGCATCGACGAAGGTGTACCAGACGGCTTCGGGGTACACCACCGCCACGGGTCCGCCGGCACAGCGATCGAGGCACCCCGCCTTGTTGACCCGCACCTTGCCGGGCCCGGACAGCCCCGCCTCTTTCACCTTTGCCTTGCAGCGATCGAAGCCTTCCTGCGCGTTGTGCATCGAACAGGAGTTTTCGCCGTTCTTGCGCTCGTTGAGGCAGAAGAAGATATGGCGGCCGTAGTAGCCGGACGGCGCGGCAGGGGTGGAACTGGGCATCGGTCGATTTTAGTGACGCCCGCCGTGATGCCCCGCTACGGCGCCAGCCGCCCTTTGCGCGACAGGGCGGCCACCACGTAAGCCAGCACCGCGAAGGGCCATGTCCATCCAAGCCATTGGGCCAGCCCGTGGAAGCGGATGAAGCGCCCCTGCTCCCAGGTGGCCAGGGTCTGCGCGAAGTACGCGCTCTCGGGCGCCTGGTTCAGCAGGCTCAGCTGGAGCACAAGCCCCACCAGCAACAAGGCCGCGCACAGGCGGCGCGGCGCGGCCACGAGCAGCGCGCCGGCAATCAGCGCGGCGGCCATGCCGACCAGGACCGGCAAGTCCAGCCACGCCCACGCATGCGCGGGTCCGTAGCTCAAGGCCGCCGACAGTGCCGAGGCGGCGACGCCCGCCAGAAAGATCAGCGGGAGCAGGATCGCACGATGGACGACCGTGCGCGCCACCAGGTAACCCAGCAGGCACGGCACCAGGGCGCCGAGCATCACGCACAGCAGCTCCACCGCCGGCACCAATGGCTCGAGCTCGAACTGGCGCACCGGCAGCCAGTCGATGAAGGGCGTGTCGAGCAGCCATTCGGATATCGCCACCTCGAGCCGCTCGAACACCTGGCCCAGCCCGAAGGTGACGGCCGCAGGGAACAGCAGGGCAAAGGGCCAGAGCGCAAGCAAGACCAGCGCACCGCGGGACTCCTCGACGAACCAGTGGGAGCGCGCGCGGCTCCAGTGGGCCACCGCGCCCAGGCGCTCCAGCGCCACCGCCAGCACGGCACCCAGGACCGTGCCAGCCGTGTTCAGCCCCAGGTCGACATTGGAAGGAATGCGCGCGGGCAGGTAGCTCTGCAGCGTTTCCATCGCGAAGGCAATCGCCGCCCCCGCCACGGTGGCGCGCAGCACCGCGCGCCAGACACCGGCGGTGCGGCGCGTGCGCAGCACCGCCAGCGCGCACAGGAAGCCGAAAGGCACGTAGCCCGCGACGTTGACCGCGAAGTCGAAGCCCGTCCAGTATTTGGGCCAGGGCGCCGACAGGTAGGCCCAGGGCGCGATGCCCTGGTCGCGCCAGTCGGCAAAGGGATAGAGGCTGGCGTAAACGATCAGCGCCGCATAGGCGAGCGCAAGGGGAAGCGCGGCGGACTTGTGCGGCCTCTCCACCGTGTCCATCGGGTTCAGAACGGCTTGACGACGACCAGGATCACGATGCCGAGCAGCAGCAGCACGGGCAGTTCGTTGAACCAGCGGTACCAGCGAWCGTTGCGCTGGTTGCCCCCTGCCACGAAGCGGCGCAGCAGCACACCGCAGCCATGGTGATAACCGATGGCCACCAGCACCAGCGCCAGCTTGGCGTGCATCCAGCCGTTGCCCGGCCCGCGGCCGATGCCATAGCCCAGCCAGAGCCACAGGCCGAAGCCCAGCGCGGGAACGGCCAGGAAGGTGGTGAAACGCAGCAGCTTGCGCGCCATCAACAACAGGCGCTCGCGCTCGGCAACCGACTCCGGGGGCACCATCGCAAGATTGACGAAGATCCGCGGGAGGTAGAACAACCCCGCGAACCAGCTTGCAACGAAAACGATATGGAGAGATTTGACCCAGAGCATGGCGGCAGTTTAGTGGTGCACCGCGCCCTCGCACCGATCCGCCGCGCCCGCAGGCCCTGGACAAAAAAAAGCCCGACGTCTTCACGTCGGGCTGGGAAGCCCTTTTGCTGTCACACATCAAGGCACCCGCTCAGGGAGGAAAAGCGGGGAGCGGCAAGCCGCCCGCTTCAGAATTTAACAAAGACGAAACAAGGTTTCAAGCGACCAGGACACTTTCTTTGTCATTCACAACTAAATATTTAGAACTATTTTTCTACGAGTTTCCGTAGTTGTCAGACAACTGGCCACACGGGCCACAGTACGACGATTGAATGCTTCAGGCACAATTTTCCGATGATGACGCCCCCCTATTCCCCCCTCGCCATGTACCCCGCCGGCCGTCCGAGACGCCTCCGCCGGGACGCTTTCACCCGGAACCTGGTGCGGGAGAACGCGCTGACGGTCAACGACCTGATCTACCCCGTGTTCGTGCAGGAAGGCGAGAAGCGACGCGATGCCGTGCCCTCGATGCCCGGCGTGGACCGCCTGAGCCTCGACCTGCTGCTGCCGGTTGCCGAGCAGTGCGTGGCGGTCGGCATCCCGGTGATGGCGCTGTTCCCGGTGATCGATGCCAGCCTCAAGACGCCGGCCGGCGACGAAGCCTTCAACCCCGACGGGCTGATCCCCCGCGTGGTGGCCGCGCTCAAGTCGCGCTTCCCCGAACTCGGTGTGATGACCGATGTGGCGCTCGACCCCTACACCAGCCACGGGCAGGACGGCCTGCTCGACGACACCGGCTACATCCTCAACGACGCCACCGTCGAAGTGTTGGTGAAGCAGGCGCTCACACAATCGCAAGCTGGCGTGGACATTGTGGCGCCCAGCGACATGATGGACGGCCGCATTGGCGCCATCCGGGCCGCGCTCGAAGCGCGCGGCGATATTCACACGCGCATCATGGCCTACAGCGCCAAGTACGCCAGCGCGTTCTACGGCCCCTTCCGCGACGCCGTCGGCTCGGCCGCCACGCTCGGCAAGAGCAACAAGAAGGTCTACCAGATGGACCCCGGCAACAGCGACGAGGCGCTGCGCGAGGTGGCCCTGGACATCGCCGAAGGCGCCGACATGGTGATGGTCAAGCCCGGCATGCCTTATCTCGACATCGTGCGCCGCGTGAAGGACGAGTTCCACGTGCCGACCTTCGCCTACCAGGTGAGCGGCGAATACGCGATGCTCAAGGCCGCCGCCCAGAACGGCTGGCTCGACCACGATGCCGTCGTGCTTGAAAGCCTGCTGGCCTTCAAGCGCGCCGGCGCCGATGGCGTGCTCACCTACTTTGCACTCGACGCCGCGCGCCTGCTACAAAAACAGTAGCATTCTGTGCCCGCAGCACAGGGGCTGACCGGGTACGCGACAAGAACAACCAAGGCAGGGTCATGCGCATCTTCGAAATCAACCGTTCGCATGTCGGCGAACATCAGGCGCTCACGCCGCTGGCCGTGCCGGGGGCGTGCGCCGCCAGCGGCTATCTCTGGATCTCGCTCACCCGCGAGGAATTTCGCGCTTCCCTGGCGGAGGTCCAGCAGATCCTGCAGACGCTCTGCCAGACCCAGCTGGTCGATCTGCATGTGGCCGACCTGCTCAACGACCAGTTGCCCTCCCACTACGACTACACCTCGAAGTACGACGTGCTGGTGTTCCGGCGCCTCGCAACCAGCCAGGGCCAGGCGGTACTGGGCAACGGCAACGGCAACGGAAAGGGCAATGGCAACGAAGCCCCACCCAGCCCCGCCGCACCCCAGCCCCGCAGGGGGCCACCGGTGCTGCGCCGCGTCGACACCCGGCCGGTCGGCTTCGCGGTGTTCGACCGGGTGCTGCTGTCGGTGCATCCGGAGGACGGCGCTGTGCGCGACGCCTTTGCCGCGCGGCTGCTGGCGGCCGGGTCGTCCGACGACCGCGGCGCACCTGCGCTGGACGTGCGCGCGACCTCCGCGCGCGTGCCCACGGGGCCTTCGGACCTGATGCTGCGCGTCATCAACCAGATCGTCGACGGCTACCTCGACCTTCGGCGCGAGCTCACCAGGCAGCTCGATCACTGGCAGACCGAGCTGATCGATCCGCGCAGCCGCTTCACCAACTGGGGGGCGCTGATGGAGGCGCGGCAGTCGCTGCACCACCTGGACGAGATCTGCGAAGACCAGCGCGCGGCCATGCAGGACTGGATCGACTCGCTCGAAACCCTGCCTGCGCCCAAGGGCGAGGCCGAACAGCGCGAGCGCGAGCTGACCATGATCCGAAGCCGCGACGTGCTCGAACACATCGAGCGCGTGGTGCACCACGTGCACCGGCTCGAACAGAACGCAGAGACCGCCGTGCAGATGCACTTCAGCGTCCAGGGCCACCGCGCCAACGACATCATGCGGGTCCTCACCGTGCTGACCGCCATCTTCCTGCCGCTCAACCTGATCGCAGGCATCTTCGGCATGAACTTCGAGTTCATTCCGCTGGTGCACAAGGCCGACGGCTTCTGGATCGCGATGACCGCGATGCTCGTCATCGCAGTGCTGCTGGTCGTGATCTTCTGGCGCAAACGCTATCTCGCCCGGACGCGATAGCGACAGCCACCCGCCAAACGAAGAAAGGCCACGCTTTCGCGTGGCCTTTCTTCTTGGGCTGCCTGCCCCGAAGGGCGGGCCTGCTTACTTGGCGGTAGCGCCCGTGCCTTGCTGGGCTTGAACGCGTGCGTCCATCGGGTGGGCCATCGTCGAGATGACCTTGCTGTTGACGCGCGAACCGCCCGTCACGTTCTGGTCGGGAGCGTAAGCGGTGCGAACGGCTTCGGCTTCAACGATGGCGCGGTCCTTCGACACGGCGACCGTTTCCGGGCCGCGCGAACCGCGGGTCACGTTCTGGTTCGGAGCCGATGCTGTGCGCACGGCTTCGGCGTTGACGTCATCGCGGCTCTTGGTCGAGACAGCGGTGTTCACGCCTTCGTAGCTTTCGGCTTGGGCGCCGGTGGCGGCCAGGAGGGTCAGGGCAGCAGCGGCGAGGATGTGCGAGGTCTTCATGTCAGTTCCTTGTGTTTCGTCGGATGGTTCGTTGTCCACCAGGCTTGCTCGTTCGCTTGCCTGTGCCGCGAGT
Organism: Variovorax sp. P4_B10; assembly: GCF_056402375.1. Taxonomy (NCBI): domain Bacteria; kingdom Pseudomonadati; phylum Pseudomonadota; class Betaproteobacteria; order Burkholderiales; family Comamonadaceae; genus Variovorax; species Variovorax sp. P4_B10. The sequence continues at coordinate 10,606 of NZ_JBFUHN010000010.1, forward strand.
TTCGAGCGGAATTCCTTACATAAAACACTCGGATCAGAGACACCGTGTTTCCTCTATTGAAACAATGACGAAACAATGGTGCGTTCGATGCATGTAAACGACCGAAAGCCGGTCCCGCCTGCGCAGGCCCGGCCTCTGGAAACGGGCGTCTTCCGGCCTGCGGACTCGCGCGCTATCGGCGTGCCTTCTGGTACTGCGACGGCACTTCGCTGTTCACGAAGGCGCGGCGGTCCAGGTTCTGGTTCGGCGCATGCGCGGCGGCGACGGCCTCGGCACGGATCGATGCCCGGTCGAGCGCGCTGGGCCGCACCGTCAAAGGCGATGCAACCACGTCGCCATACACATTGCCGCGGCGCGCGGCAGCAGCCCCTTCGGCCGCCAGCTCGGCGCGGTTGCCACCGATGTCGAGCGGCTGCACGGGTTCAAAGCCCTCGGCATGCGCGCCGGCGGCCGTCAGGAACGACAAGGCGGCTGCAGCGATGATCTTCGAGGTCTTCATGGTTCGGCTCCTTCGGCGCGTATCGGAAGTGTCGCGCAGGTTCGTCCGGAAAAACCCGGGAGAATCGAACCAACGCGTTCCCAAAACGGAAACAATGGGCTCTTTGACATGGACAGTCTCGATCTGATCAGAACCTTCCGCGAAGTCGCCTCCCATGGCAGCTTCTCGCAGGCGGCCAAGAGGCTCGACATGTCGAAGGCCACGGTCAGCAAGTACGTGGCCGAGCTCGAGACACGTTTCGGCGTGCGGCTCCTCAACCGCTCCACGCGCTCCGTGAGCCTCACCGACGCCGGGCAATTGCTCCTCGAGCGCAGCACCCCGGTGCTCGAAATGGTGGAACTCACCCAGGCCGAATTGCAGGAGCGCGCCAGCCAGCCCGGCGGCCGCCTGCGGATCTCGGCCCCGCACGGCATGGGCAACGGCGAATTTCCGAACCTGCTGGCCGACTTCATGCGCTACTACCCGGACGTGAGCATCAGCCTGCAGCTCACCAACCGCACGGTCGATCTCGCGGAAGAAGGCATCGACGTCGACATCCGCACCGGCCCCGTAGCAGACGCCAACCTCATCGTGCGCAAGCTGCGGCTCATGGACATGGTGGTCTGCGCCTCTCCGGTCTACTGGAAAAAGCACGGCAAGCCCGAGCATCCGCGCGATCTGGCCGGGCACGAGGCGCTCACGCATTCCCTGCTGGGCGCACAGCCGGTGTGGCGTTTCGACGAGGGCGGGCAACCCCTCGACGTGCAGGTCAAGAGCCGCATGGACTGCACCGAGGGCGCGCCGCTGATCCGGGTCGCGATGCGCGGCTTCGGCGTGATCTACCTACCCTCGATCCTCGTGCAATCGCACATCGACCACGGCGAACTCGTGCCGGTGCTTCAGGGCTACACGCGCAAGGACATGTGGCTGTCGGCCGCCTACCTTCAGCGGCGCCACAACAGCGCCGCGCTGCGCGCACTGCTCGACTTTCTCCAGACCCGCGTGGGCGAGGGGCCGGGCCTCAAGAAATAATAAACCCGGCACGGGCCGGGTTCTTTTGGCGCCGGCCGGAGGTCAGCCGACGTGCTTGGCAAAGAACGCCAGCGTCCGCGTCCGCGCCAGCTTGGCCGCCTCGGCGTTGTACGAACCGCGCTGGTCGCAATTGAAGCCGTGGCCCGATTCGTAGACGTGCACCTCCACCTCGGGATGCGCCTTCCTGAAGGCCTCGACGGTGTCCAGCGGAATCCAGTGGTCCTGGTTGCCGAAGTGCGCCAGCACCGGCACCTTGGGCTGGCGCGCGGTTTCTTCCGGCGTGGTCATGCCGCCGCCGTAGTACGGCGCCGCGGCAGCGAGGCCCGGCAGCAGGCTGGCGGCACGCCAGACCAGCAGGCCACCCCAGCAGTAGCCCACGATGCCGACCTTGCCGGCCTTCGATGCATAGGCGACGGCCGCCTCGATGTCCTGCAGCACGCCGGGGGCGGGCAGCGCCTCGACCGCGGTCTTGAGGCCGAAGCCGGCCTTCATGTCTTCGTCGCTGTAGCCCAGCTCCACACCGGGCTTGACCCGATGAAAGGTCGATGGCGCAACCGCGAGATAGCCGTCGGCCGCATAGCCGTCGGCCACCGAGCGGATGTGCGAGTTGACGCCGAAGATCTCCGGCACCACGACCACCGCGCCGCGCGGCTTGCCCGCGGGCTCGGCCACGTAGGCGGGAAAGCCGAAGCCGTCCTTGGCGGTGAGATCGATGAATTGGCCCATGGTTGTCTTGCTCCTTGATGGCAAATGAATGAATGTCGTGCGCTACTGGCGCAGCGCCCGCTCGACGAAATCGAGCCGGTCCTGCCCCCAGAAAATCTCGCCGTCGATCACATAGCTCGGCGCGCCGAACACCTGGATGTCGATGGCTTCCTGCGTATAGGCCTCGTAGCGCTCCTGCACCGCCTGGCTCTGCGACTGCTCCGAGCGCTTGGCAGGCAGGCCGCATTCGGCAACCAGCGCTTCGAGCACGTTCGGGTCACCGATGTTGCGCTCCTGCACCCACACCGCGGCAAACACCGCGGCGCACATGCGCATGGCGGCCTCGGTGCCGTCGTTGATGTCGACCGCGATGATGAGACGCGCCGCATCGTCGCTGGCGACCGGAAAGAACTTGGGCTTGGGATTCAGCGGCAGGCCCAGATGGCGTGAGCAGCGTGCCAGGTCGACCAGCCGGTAGGCCTGCCGCTGCGGCGCGCGCTTGCCCAGCGGCAATCCGCCGGAAACCGGAAACACGCTCCCCAGGTCGATCGGCCGCACCCGCACCGTGGCGCCGGCCGCTGCTGCAATCGCCCCGAACCGGGTATGACCCAGATAGGTCCATGGGCTCTGGGGCGCAAAGTAGTAGTCGATCGTCTTGCTGGTGCTCATGCGCGTGCCCTCGATGATGTAATCCAAGCCAACGGTTTTAACTGACGCACAGTTTCTCTGCAGGAGGTAGGTTTTGAACCCAGTGCTATTGATCACCGGCGGCGGGCGGGGCATCGGCGCCGCCACGGCCCTGCTGGCCGCGCAGCGCGGCTACGCGGTGGCCGTCAACTACGCCAGCAACTCGCTGGCGGCCGACGAGGTGGTGCGCACGATCCGCGCGGGCGGCGGCACCGCCATCGCCGTGCAGGCCGACGTGGGCGACGAGGCCCAGGTGATCGCGATGTTCGAGAAGGTCGATGCCAAGCTGGGCCGGCTCACCGCCCTGGTCAACAACGCCGGCGTGGTCGACGTGCAGGCGCGCGTCGACGAAATGAGCGTGGCGCGGCTGGAACGCATGTTCCGAATCAACGTGATCGGCAGTTTCGTCTGCGCCCGCGAAGCCGTGCGCCGCATGAGCACCAAATACGGCGGCGCGGGCGGCGCCATCGTCAACATCTCCAGCGGCGCCGCACGCCTCGGTTCGCCGGGCCAGTACGTCGACTATGCGGCCAGCAAGGCCGCCATCGACACCCTCACCATCGGCCTGGCCAAGGAGGTGGGCGACGAAGGCATCCGCGTCAACGCGGTGCGCCCCGGCCTGATCGACACCGAGATCCATGCCTCCGGCGGCATGCCCGACCGCGCCTTCGAGCTCGCACCCACCGTGCCGATGAAGCGCACCGGCAGCCCCGAGGAAGTCGCGGGCGCCATCCTGTGGCTGCTGTCCGACGAAGCCAGCTACACCACCATGGCCCTGCTCGATGTGACGGGGGGAAGGTAGGCATGAGCACCTCGATGGATCTGATCAAGCCGCTGGTCACGCTGGTGGCCATCGTCAACCCGCTGGCCATCGTGCCCTTCTTCATCCACTACACGCAGGGGTATTCCGATGCGCAGCGCCGGCACACGGTGCGCATGTCGGCCTTCAGCGCGTTCGTCGTCATTGCGGTCAGCGCGCTGATCGGGCTGCAACTGCTGGCTTTCTTCGGCATCTCGATCGCAAGCTTCCAGGTCGGCGGCGGCCTGCTGCTGCTCATGAGCTCGCTGTCGATGCTCAATGCGCAACCAGCCGAGAGCAAGACCAATGTGGAGGAACTGCGGGCTACCGAGGTGAAAGCCTCGATGGGCGCGTCCATCGCGGTGGTGCCGCTCACCATTCCGCTGCTCACCGGGCCGGCCACGATCTCGACCGTGGTGATCTACGCCGACAAGGCACAGCACCTGTGGGAACTGGCGGTGCTGGTGGGCTACGGCGTGGTGGTGGCGCTGGCGACCGCGCTGGCCTTTTCGCTCGCCCAGCCGATCGCGCGCGTGCTCGGCAAGACGGGCATCAACATCATGACGCGGCTGATGGGCCTGATCCTCGCGGCGCTGGCGGTCGAGGTCATGGCGGACGGGCTCGGCAAGCTGTTCCCGATCCTGTCCAAGGTCGCCTGACCGGGCTCAGCCCAGCATCTTCTCGATCACCCGCCAGTGCGCGGGATCGACCGGCGTGATCGACAGGCGATTGCCCTTGCGCAGCACGATCAGCTCCGCCAGTTCGGGCCTGGCGCGCAACTCGGGCAGTGCCAGCAGCCGGGTCTTGCGCACGGCCTGCACATCGACCAGCAGCCAGCGCGGGTCTTCCTTCTTGGCGCCCGCGTCGTAGTACGGCGACTTCGCGTCGAACTGCGTTGGATCGGTCTTGATGCCCGAGGCCACGCGCGCGATGCCGGCAATGCCCGGCTCCGGACAGCTCGAGTGATAGAACAGCACGCCGTCGCCGATCTTCATGCCGTCGCGCATGAAATTGCGTGCTTGGTAGTTGCGCACGCCGGTCCACGCCACGGTGGCGCCGGGCGCGGCGAGCGCATCGTCGATAGAGACCTCGTCGGGTTCGGATTTCATCAACCAGTACTGGGGCATGGCACTCTCGCGAGGGGTTTGGCGACGAAATATAGCCGCCCTCCCCGGTACTGGCGAGTCGGTCTTACGGCGTGACGTAATCCGAGACGACGACCCACTTCCCGTCCTTGATCTGCGACAGCCGCGACAGGTCGTTGCCCAGGCGCTTGGTGGCGGTGTAGCTGCTCTTCGGGCTGCCGAACATGTCGGGCTCGAAGGTCATGCTGTCCATCGCCTTGATGAAGCTGTCGGTCGTCAGGTTCGGGCCGGCCTTCGTCGCCGCCTTGATGAACGAATCGATGATCACGTAGCCGTACACCGAGAACACCGTCGGGTCTTCGTTGAACTTGGTCTTGTACTTGTTGGCCCAGAAGCGCAGCGGCTGCGACTGCTCGTCGGTGTAGGGGTTCTGCACCGTCATGGTGGCGTAGATGCCGTCCATCGCCTTGCCGCCCAGCTTGTGGATTAGGTCGGTATAGGACGCGCTCGAGCCCAGGAAGGTCGGGTTGAAGCCCGTCTTGCGCGACTCGCCCACGGTGCCGATGGTCTCGCGGATGATGGTGCCGAGCACCACGAGGTCGCAATTGGCGGCCTTCATCTTGGCGACCTGCGAGCTGAAGTCGGTGGCGCCGCGCTTGAACGAGGTCTTCTCGGTCAGCTCCAGGCCCGCCGTCTTGAGGCCCGCTTCGGCGCCGCGCTGCACCTCGAGCCCGAACTCGTCGTCCTGGTAGATCGTGCAGACTTTCTTCGCGCCCTTCTCCTTGATCATCTTGGGCAGCGCCAGCCTGATCTGGTCGTAGTAGGTGGCCGCGAACGAGTACTTGAGCCGGTTCAGGGGCTCGTACATTTCGCGCGCCGCGGTGATCGGCATGTAGTTGACGATGTTCTTCTCGAACTGCACCGGCATCGCCGCCATGTTCTGCGCCGTGCCGATGTGGCCGGCCATGATGAAGATCTTTTCCTGGTTGACCAGTTTTTGCGCCGCAAGCACGGCCTTCTTCGGGTCGTAGCCCGAGTCCTCGACGAAGAGCTTGAGCTTGCGGCCGTTGACGTTGCCCTGCTCGTTGAGTTCGTCCACGCGCAGCTGCATGCCGTTGCGCGCCTGCTTGCCGAAGCCCGCGAGCGGACCCGACAGATCCTGGATCGTGCCGATCCGGATCTCGTCCTTGCTCACGCCCTGTTGCTGCGCGGACGCGAACGTCGCGATCAGGCCCAGCACGGCCAGAGTCGTCACTGTCTTGAGCTTCATGCGGTTGTCTCCTCGGGTTGACACACAAAAAACGGGCAGCCGGTCAGCGGTACATGGCCTCGATGCGGTCGGCGTACTTGGTCTGCACCAGCTTGCGCTTGAGCTTCATCGTCGGCGTGAGCTCTTCGTCCTCGGCACTCAACTGCGTTTCGAGCAGGAAGAACTTCTTGATCTGCTCGACCCGCGCAAACTTGGCATTGACGCGGTCGATCTCGCCCTGGATCAGGTCCAGCACCTCTTGCGCACGCGTGAGGCTTTCGTAGTTGCTGAATGGCACATCGTGGTCCTGCGCAAACTTCTCGACGTTCTCCTGATCGATCATCACGATCACCGTCAGGTAGGGCTTCTTGTCGCCGATCACCACCGCATCGGTGATGTAGGGGCTGAACTTGAGTTCGTTCTCCAGCTCGCTCGGCGTGATGTTCTTTCCACCTGCCGTGATGATGATGTCCTTCATGCGGTCGGTGATGCGGAAATACCCTTCCGCGTCGACCAGGCCGACGTCGCCGGTGTGCAGCCAGCCGTCGGCGTCGATGGTTTCGGCGGTCTTTTCGGGCAGGTTGAGGTAACCCATGAAGACATTGGGGCCGCGCACCAGGATCTCGCCGGTCTGCGGGTCGAGGCGCACCTCGTTGTAGCTGGTGGCCGGGCCGATCGAGCCCGGGCTGATGCGCGACGGCGGCACGCCGGTGGAGGCACCGCACGATTCGGTCATGCCCCACACCTCCAGCATGGGCACGCCGAGCGCAAGGTACCAGCGCACGAGATCGGGCGAAATCGGCGCGGCGCCGGTCACCAGGAATCGCGCGCGGTGGATGCCGATGAGCTTGCGCACGTTGTCGAGCGCCAGCCAGCGCGCGATGCGGAACTTGAAGCGCAGCCCCGCTCCTACCGGCTTGCCCTGGAGCACGCGCTCGGCGATCTGCTGGCCGACGCCGATGCTCCAGCCGTAGGCGGCCTGCTGCAGGCGGCTGGCTTCCTTGAGGGCGATCATCACGCCCGAATAGAACTTCTCCCACACGCGCGGCACGGCGGTGAACACCGTGGGCGAAATCTCGCGCACGTTCTCGGGCACGGTCTCGGGGTTCTCGACGAAATTGAGGATCGAGCCGGTGTACATCGCGAAGTATTCGCCGCCCATGCGCTCGGCGATGTGGCACAGCGGCAGGAAGCACATGCGCTCGTCGGTCTCGCCCTGGGCCAGCAGGGTGTTGTAGCCGCGCATGGTGTAGACCAGCCCGCGGTGGCTGTGCATCGCGCCCTTGGGCTTGCCGGTAGTGCCCGAGGTGTAGACGAGGATGGCAAGGTCCTCGGGCCGGCAGCCGGCAATGCGCTGTTCCAGCGCCTGCGGGTGGGCCTGGAGGTGGTCGCGGCCGAGCGCGCGCAAGGCGTCCAGGCTGATGACGCCGGGGTCGTGGAGGTCGCGCAGGCCTTCCATGTCGAACACGATCACCTTGCGCAGCAGCGGCAGCTGACCGCGCACTTCCAGCGCCTTGTCGAGCTGCTCGTCGTCCTCGACGAAGAGCACGGTGGTGCGCGAGTCTTCGCAGAGGTAGGTCACCTGCGAGGCCGCGTCGGTGGGGTAGATGCCGTTCGACACGCCGCCGCAGCTGAGCACGGCGACATCGCACAGCACCCATTCGATGACGGTGTTGGAGAGGATCGACGCGCACTCGCCGTGCCCGAAGCCCAGCGCCAGCAGGCCGCCCGCAATCTCGCGCACGGCCTCGGCGGTCTGCCGCCAGGTCCAGGTGCGCCAGATGCCGAACTCTTTCTGCCGCATCCAGACCTTGTCGCTGCGCAGTTCCACGGCCTTCCAGAACACGGCGGGAATGGTGTCGCCGGGCACGACGACGTCGAGCCGGGGCTGCAGGTGCGCGAGGTCCCAGAGACCGGCAGGAGCGCGCAGGGCCAGTGTGCTCATGTCCTCATCTCCAGTTCTTCTTCTTTTTCCAGCGCCGCTCGCCGCGCACGCCGTCGTCTTTCACGCCGAGGTAGAACTCCTTGATGTCTTCTTTCTCTCTCAGACGGTCGCAGGCATCTTCCATCACGATGCGGCCGTTCTCCAGCACATAGCCGTGATCGGCGGCGTTGAGCGCCATGTTGGCGTTCTGCTCGACCAGGAGGATGGTGGTGCCGCGCTCGCGGTTGATGCGCACGACGATCTCGAAGATCTCCTTGGTCAGCTTGGGGCTGAGGCCAAGGCTGGGCTCGTCGAGCAGGATGAGATGCGGCGCGGCCATGATGGCGCGCGAAATGGCGAGCATCTGCTGCTGTCCACCCGAGAGCAGGCCGGCGTCCTGCGTGGCTCTTTCGCGCAGGATGGGGAAGTAGGTGTAGACGCTCTCCATGTCTCGCGCCACGCCATCGCGGTCCTTGCGGGTGTAGGCACCCATGAGCAGGTTGTCTTTCACCGAGAGCAAGGGGAAGACTTCACGGCCTTCGGGCACGTGGCTCAAGCCCTGCTGGACGATGTGGGCCGGGTCCTTGGCGGTGATGTCCTTGCCCTGGAATTCGATGCTGCCTTTTCGGGGGTCGATGATTCCCGAGATGGTCTTGAGGATCGTTGTCTTGCCCGCGCCGTTGGAGCCGAGAACTGTCACGATCTCGCCCTGCCTGACTTTCAGGCTCACGCCGCGGATGGCCTTGATGGGGCCGTAGGCGCTTTCCACGTTGAGCAGCTGGAGGACGACGTCGCTCATTGGGTAACCTCCGCGCTGCGCGCTGCGGTATTCGCCTTGGGAGCGGCCCGATGGCTCATGCCGCCACCCTCCTCAAGCTGCTCACGTCGTCCACGGTCCCGAGATACGCCTCGATGACACGCTCGTCGGCCTGCACCTCGCGCGGCGTGCCGGTCGCCAGCACCTCGCCCATGTTCATCGCCAGCACGCGGTCGGACACCTTCGACACGAGCGACATGTCGTGCTCGACCATCAGCACCGACACGCCCAGCTCGTGCTGGATGTCCTGGATCCAGAACGCCATGTCGGCCGTCTCTTCGACATTGAGCCCCGACGACGGTTCGTCGAGCAGCAGCAGCTTGGGCTCGGTGCACAGCGCACGCGCCAGCTCCACCACCTTGCGAACGCCGTAAGGCAAACCGGCCACCATCGAATCGCGGTGGTGCTGAAGGTCCAGAAGTTCGATCACCTGCTCCGCCTTCTCGCGCGCCTGGATCTCGGCACGCCGCGTGGCGGGCGTGAAGAACACCTCGCTCCAGAAACCCGTCTGCCGGTGCGTGTGCCGACCGATCAGCAGGTTGTGCAACACGGTCGCGTGCTCGAAGAGCTCGATGTTCTGGAAGGTGCGCGCGATGCCCAGCGCCGCGATGGTGTGCGGGGCTTGCTGCGTCAGCGCAAGCGCTCCGGCCGCCTCGCCGTGCCATGTGATCTCGCCCATGGTCGGCGTGTAGATGCGGCTGATCAGGTTGAACACCGTGGTCTTGCCCGCACCGTTCGGGCCGATCAGCGTGAACACCTCGCCGCGCCGCACGTCGAAGCTCACCTTGTTGACCGCGAGCACGCCGCCGAAGCGCACGCTCAGGTCTTTCGCCGAAAGAAGAATGTCGCCGCTGCCGTTGCTCATCATCTCAACCGGTCTGATTTGGTGAACGACTTCTGCCGCTTGAAAAGGCCCTTGCGGTAGAACGGGAAGAGCTGCAGCCAGGTTCGGATCTTGAGCCAGCGGCCGTACAGGCCCAGCGGCTCGAACAGCACGAAGGCGATCAGCACGAGGCCGTAGACCAGCCCCTGCAGGCCGGGCGCCTGGCCGACGACGGCCGGCAACCAGTCCTTGCCCATCGAGATCAGCTGCGGCATGGCAATCAGGAAAATGGCGCCCAGGAACGCGCCGTGCACCGAGCCGAGCCCGCCGATCACCACCATCAGCAACAGATCGATCGACTGCAGGATGTTGAACTGGTCGGGCGAGATGAAGCTCAGCTTGTGCGCATACAACGCACCGCCCAGCCCCGCGAGCGCGGCCGAGATTGCGAACGACATCGTCTTGTAGCGCGCCAGATGGATGCCCATGCTCTGCGCAGAGATTTCGGAATCGCGAATGGCGACGAAGGCGCGGCCGGTCGGCGAGCGCAGCAGGTTCAGGATGCCGAGCGTGCTGAGCACCGCCACCACCAGGCACAGGAAGTAGAAGCCGTCGCCCGATCCCAGCGACCAGCCGAAGAGCTGCGGCGACTTCACATGCAGCCCCGCATTGCCGCCCGTGACGCTCTCCCAGCGCGCGAACACCTCCTCGACGATGAAGCCGAACGACAGCGTCGCGATGCCGAGGTAGATGCCTTTCACGCGCAGCGCCGGCAGGGCGACCACCACGCCCACCGCCGCCGACAGCGCCGCAGCCGCGAGCAGCGCAATCGGGAACGGCACGCCCATGTTGGTCAGCACGCCCTGCGTATACGCCCCCGCCCCCAGGAACGCCGCATGCCCGATGGAGAACTGCCCCGTGAACCCCGCCAGGAGCATCAACCCCAACCCGACGATGCCGTAGATCAGCACGAAGGTCAGCTGCGCGAGCCAGTACTCGTCGATCACCCACGGCGCGATGACGAGGAACGCCACAAGCAGGCCGTACCAGAACACATGGCCGCCGTGCCGGGCGAGCCGGATGTCCTGGTCGTAGCTGGTCTTGAAAACGAAGCGCATATCGAGCTAAACCTTCTTGCGCAGCTTTTCGCCAAAGAGACCGTTGGGCTTGATCATGAGCATCAGCAGCACCACGATGTAGGGTGCCGTGTCCTTGAAGCCGTCGGGCAAATAGAAACCCGCGAACGATTCGACGATGCCGATCACCAGCCCGCCGACGATCGCGCCCGGCAGGCTGCCGAAACCGCCCACCACCGCGGCCGGAAAGGCCTTGAGCCCGATGAAGCCCATGTTCGCGTGCACGAAAGTGATGGGTGCGAGCAGCATGCCGGCGATGGCCGCAACCGCCGCCGCCAGCCCCCACACCAACCCGTTGAGCCGCTTCACCGGAATGCCCATGTAGTAGGCCGCGAGCTGGTTCTGCGACGACGCCTGCATCGCGATGCCGAGCTTGCTGTAGCGGAACATCGCGAACAGCAGGCCGCACAGGATGGCCGTCGCGATGATGATCGCGAGCTGCTCGAGGTTGACCACCAGCCCGCCCAGCTTCCAGATCTGGTCCTTGTAGGGCACGGCCAGCGTGTGGGTGTCGGTGCCGATGCCCGGCACCATGGTGATGAGGCCGCGCGCCACGTACGCGATGCCGATGGTCAGCATCACGATCGAGAACTGCGGCTGCCCGAGGATCGGGCGGATCACCACCAGTTCGAGCAGCACGCCGAAAGCCGCCATCGCCACCACCGCCAGGATGGCCGCGAGCCAGAACGGCAGGCCGAACAGCGACATGCCGGCAAACGCACCGAAGGCGCCGAGCATCATCAGGTCGCCCTGCGCGAAGCTCACGGTCTCGGTGGCCTTGTAGATCAGCACGAAGCCCAGCGCGATCAGCCCGTAGATGCAACCTTGCGCAATGCCCGACAGCAGGAGTTGGAGGATCTGCATGGGGCCCTTCTGCGCCTAGTGCCTGAAGCCACCGGCCGCGTCGTGCAGCGCAAGGCGGCGCGAGCCGGCCAGGATGTCGCTGGGTTTCAGGCCGTAGACCTGGCGGATCGAATGGCTGAAGTGCGTCGAGTCGGGGTAGCCGGTGTCGAGCGCGATGTCGGTCAGCGTGGTGGTCTGGCGCACATGGCGCAGCAGGCTGCGCGCGCGCTTCCAGGCCCGGAACGCGCGGAACGCCATGCCGGTTTCCTGCTTGAACAGATGCAGGAATCGCGAGAACGACAGGTGCACCGAGGCCGCGCAGTCTTCGGCCGAGGTGGGCGCGGCCGGGTCGGCGACGAGGGCGTCGATGACCTTGCGAATGCGTGCATCGATCGTGCGCGGTGCGAGCGCCTCGCCGAAGAACAGCGTATCGAAGTCGAGGCCATCGAAATTCGTGCCGCGGTCCGAAGCTGCCAGCAGGTGCGCATGGACATCGCGCACACGCTGCACGAAGTACGGCGCATCGACCGGGCCGCAGTGCTGCATGAAGGCGGGCATGCGCGCGGGGTCGATCGACTCCGATTCGATCAGCAGGTTGAAGATCAGCGGATGTTCGCTCTCCACATGGTGCGGCACCTGTGGCGGCACCACGATCAGCTCGCCCGTCTGCCAGGCGCCGCCGCCGATGCGAATGCGAATCGGCGGCACGCCCGCGGGCGCCACGTACACGCCGTGCCCGCCCATCGTGCGCTCGGCGGCGGCGCCGAGCAGCCCGGCGTAGAACACGCGCTGCGGCGTCAGCCACATGAGGCGTTCGCCCTGCCGTACGCCACCGTTTTCCGGCGGCGCAGTCCTCGTTCGCTGCATGGTGTTTGTCTCCTGCATCGGGTCAACTGCCAACCGGGGGATGGCGTCGCGTTCGCTGGATCGTAGCGGCGCGAGCCGGCTGCGCGGCATGCATTTGCGCGGGGACTTTCCCTAGGCCGCGGCCAATGCGCGCCGCAACTCGGTGGCGCAAAGCGCGACGGCGGTGTTGGCTTCGTCGAGCACCTTGCCCATGGTGACGAAGCCATGGATCTGGCGCTCGAAGCAGACGTAGTTCGCGCGGTTGCCCGCGGCGGTGAGCGCCTCGGCATAGGCCAGCCCTTCGTCGCGCAGCGGGTCGTAGCCGGCGGTGATCACCAGCGCCGGCGGCAGGCCCGACAGGTCGGTGTGCAGCAGCGGCGAGGCGCGCCAGTCGAGGTCGTGCTTCGGGTCGGTGATGTAGTGGTCGTGGAAGTACGTCATCGTGTCGCTGGTCAGCAGGTAGCCCTGCCCGTTCGCCTGGTGCGACGGGTGGCCGCGGCGCATGTCGGTGGCGGGATAGATCAGCAGCTGGAAGACGATGGGCAGGTCACCCGCATCGCGCGCCGCGATCGCCACCACGGCCGCGAGGTTGCCGCCGGCGCTGTCGCCCCCGACTGCGAGGCGGCTTGCATCGAGCCCCAGCGTCGCGGCCTCGCGGCGCACCCAGCGGGTGGCGGCCAGCACGTCGTCGACGGCGGCGGGAAAGCGGTGCTCCGGGCCCATGCGGTAGTCGACGGCGACCACCGCGCAGCCCGCGCCGTTGGCCAGCTCGCGGCACAGCACGTCGTGCGTGTCGAGGTCGCCGATGACCCAGCCGCCGCCGTGGTAATACACCAGCACCGGCAGCGGACCGGCGCCCGAGCCCAGCGGCCGGTAGAGGCGCACGGGGATGGTGCCGTGCGGCCCTTCCGCCGCGAGGTCGCGCACTTCGGCCACCTCCGCCGGCAGGGGCTGCGTGGCGGCACGGCGCTCGCGGTAGAAGGCCCGCGCATCGGCGGGCGACAGCGTGTGGGTCGGCGGGATGCCGCGCGCCTCGATGAAGTCGAGCAAGGCGCGGGCCTGGGGGTGCAGCATGGTGTCTCCGGGGGGCGAGTGGATGTCCCTCGATCTTCCCGCACCATGCCCGCGCCCGGCGGGCGCGGCTTGCGGAAACTGGCTAAGCGCGGCGCGGCTTCACGCGCGAGGCGGCTTCCTTGGCGAGCTTGCGGGCCGTGTCGGTGTCGGCCGCATGCACCAGCGCCACGCCCATGCGGCGCTTCGTGAAGCTCTCTGGCTTGCCGAACAGGCGGATGTCGCTGCCCGGCACCTGCAGCGCGTCGGCCACGCCGTCGAAGGCGATGCCGGTGGCGTCGACGCCGCCGTAGATCACCGCGCTGGCGCCCGGGCTCTTGAGCGAGGTGTCGACCGGCAGGCCGAGGATGGCGCGCGCATGCAGTTCGAACTCGTTCTGCCACTGGGTGGCCATGGTGACCATCCCGGTGTCGTGCGGGCGCGGACTGACTTCGCTGAACCAGACCTCGTCGCCCTTCACGAACAGCTCGACGCCGAACAGGCCCTGGCCGCCGAGGTCGGCCGTGACGGCCTGCGCGATCTGTTGCGCCTTCTGCAGCGCGGCCGGCGCCATGGGGTGCGGCTGCCAGCTTTCCACATAGTCGCCGCTCACCTGCACGTGGCCGATGGGGTCGCAGAACTGGGTCTGCACGGCGCCGGCGGCGTCCTTGGCGCGGACGGTCAACAGCGTGATCTCGTAGTCGAAGTCGATGAAGCCCTCGACGATCACGCGCCCGTGGCTCACGCGGCCGCCGGCCATGGCGTAGTCCCAGGCCTTCTGCACGTCGGCCGGGCCGTCGATCTTGCTCTGGCCCTTGCCGGAGCTGCTCATCACGGGCTTGACGATGCAGGGGTACCCAATGCCACCGTCGATGGCGGCCTGCAGCTCGGCCAGCGAGTCGCAGAACTTGTAGGGGCTGGTGGGCACGCCCAGCGTTTCGGCGGCCAGGCGGCGGATGCCTTCGCGGTCCATCGTGAGGCGGGCGGCGCGGGCGGTGGGAATCACGCGAACGACGCCTGCGTCTTCGAGCTGCTGCAGCATCGGCGTGGCGATGGCCTCGATCTCGGGCACCACGAGCGTGGGCTTTTCGGCTTCGATCAACGCCCTGAGCTGCTCGGGGTCGCTCATGGTGATGGTGCGCGCATGGTGCGCCACCTGCTGGCCGGGCGCGTTCTCGTAACGGTCGACCGCGATGGTCTCGACGCCGAGGCGCTGCAGGGCGATCAGCACCTCCTTGCCGAGTTCGCCCGAGCCGAGCAGCATCACGCGGGTGGCGGAAGGGGAAAGAGGGGTACCGAGGGTGGTCATGGTCGAGACAGGAAAGAAGGAGGAAAAAGCAACCGCAGCACTGTAAGCCACCCGTGAACCGCCCGTGTCACGCGCGGCAACGGCGCCCCGGCGGGGCTGCTTCACAATCGATGTCCTGCCGCGGTGGCCGCCTGGCGCCCCACCCGCTCCCCCTTCCCCTTTTTTTTGTTCTTCAAGGAGTTTTCTCATGACTATCCAGACCGTCGGCATCATCGGCGCCGGAACGATGGGCAATGGCATTGCGCAGGCCTGCGCGGTGTCCGGCGTCAACGTGGTGATGATCGACGTCGCCCAGGCGGCTGTCGACAAGGGCCTCGCCACCGTGTCGGGCAGCCTCGACCGGCTGATCAAGAAGGAAAAGCTCACCGCCGAGCAGAAGACCGCGGCGCTCGCGCTGATCAAGGGCTCGACCAACTACGACGACCTCAAGGGCGCGCAGCTCGTGATCGAGGCGGCCACCGAGAACCACGCGCTCAAGCTCAAGATCCTCAAGCAGGTCGACGAGCTGCTGGCGCCCGAGGTGATCATCGCGTCGAACACCTCGTCGATCTCGATCACCCAGCTCGCGGCCGCCACCTCACGTCCCGACCGCTTCATCGGCATGCACTTCTTCAACCCGGTGCCCATGATGGCGCTGGTGGAGCTGATCCGCGGCTACCTCACGAGCGACGCCACGCACGACGCCGTCAAGGCGCTGGCCGAGAAGCTCGGCAAGTCGCCGATCACGGTGAAGAACGCGCCGGGCTTCGTGGTCAACCGCATCCTGGTGCCGATGATCAACGAGGCCTTCTTCGTGCTGTCCGAAGGCATCGCGACCGCCGAAGACATCGACGCCGGCATGAAGCTGGGCTGCAACCAGCCCATCGGCCCGCTGGCGCTGGCCGACATGATCGGCCTGGACGTGTGCCTGGCCGTGATGGAGGTCTACCTCGATCAGTTCGGCGACTCCAAGTACCGCCCCTGCCCGCTCTTGAAGGAAATGGTGGCGGCCGGCCAGCTGGGCCGCAAAACCGGCCGCGGCGTGTATACGTACTGATCCGGCGTCAAACAAAAACAAGGAGACAAACGACATGACCGCCACGCCCACCACCCCACCCGCAGAAGGCTGCATCGACACCCAGGTGATCGACCACGTGCTCTTGATCGGCATCAACCGCCCCGCCAAGCGCAACGGCTGGACGCCGCCGATGTTCAGGCAGCTGGCCGAGGCCTACACCCGGCTCGACGACGACCCGGCGCTGCGCGTGGGCGTGCTGCATGCCTTCGGCGACCACTTCACGGCCGGGCTCGACCTGCCGGCGGTCACCGAGTACATGAAGCGCGGCGAGAAAGCGATTCCGGCGGGCCTGGTGGAACCGCACGACTTCGGCCTGCCCGACTACCGCCGCCGCACCAAGCCGATGGTGGCGGCGGTGAAGGGCATCTGCTTCACGGTCGGCATCGAGCTGATGCTGGGCGCGGACATCGTGGTGGCGGCCGACAACTGCCGCTTCTCGCAGATGGAAGTGCAGCGCGGCATCATGGCCACGGGCGGCGCCACGCTGCGCATGGCCGAACGCGCAGGCGTGGGCAATGCAATGCTGCACCTGCTGACGGCCGACGAGTTCGACAGCGTGGAGGCGTACCGGCTCAACTTCGTGCAGAAGGTGGTGCCGGCCGGGCAGGAGCTCGACGCGGCGCTGGCCATCGCGCAGCGCATCGCGGCGCAAGCACCGCTGGCGGTGGTCGCCACCCGGCTCAATGTGATCAAGGCCATCGAACACGGGCCGCTCGCGGCCGTGTCGGAATTCATCGAGACGCAGAAGCGCCTGTCGAACAGCGAAGACGCCGCCGAAGGCGTGCGCTCCTTCGTCGAGCGCCGGCCGGCGCGGTTCAGCGGTCGTTGATGATGAATTCTGCCGGAGCCTTGTTGACCATGTCCCTCTTCCAACGCACCCAACGCACGGCGCTCGCCGCCGCCTTCACACTCCTTGCCGTGAACACCTCCAACGCCCAGACCGCCGCGCCTGCCGCGCTCCCCGATCCCGCGGCCACCTCGGTCGAGGCCCTGGGCTGGATGAAGGGCTTTCCGCCCCTGCCCGAGAAGCAGATCACCTTCGACAACCCGGCCGGCGGCGCATTTCCGCGCACGCGCTGGAGCTTCTCGCATGTGCGCGAGACGGTGCCCACTGCCAACGTGTGGCGCGGCAGCGGCGCGGCCAGCCCGCTGCCGGTGGCGCTGCGCAACGACATCGAGGCCGTCAGCTTCAAACCCCTGGGCAATGCAGGCAACGACGAGACGGTGACCTTCGCCCAGATGATTCCGCGCACCTACACCGACGGCATCCTCGTGCTGCACCGCGGCCGCGTGGTCTATGAAAAGTATTTCGGCGCGCTCACGCCCGACCGGCCGCACATCGCGATGTCGGTCACCAAGTCCTTCGTCGGCACGCTGGCGGCCATCCTCGCGGACGAAGGCCGGCTCGACCCGTCGGCGCCGGTCACCCGGTACCTGCCCGAACTCAAGGACACCGCCTACGGCGACGCCACCGTGCGCCAGGTGATGGACATGACCATCGGCGTGCACTATTCGGAGAACTACGCCGACCCCAAGGCCGAGATCTGGGACTACGCGCGCGCCGGCGGCATGCTGGTGCAGGGCGCGAACTACACGGGCCCCAAGTCGTTCTACGAATTCCTCGCCACGCTGAAGAAGGAAGGCGCGCACGACGCCGCCTTCGCCTACAAGACGGTGAATGCCGAGGTGCTCGCCTGGATCCTGCGCCGCACCAGCAACCAGTCGCTGGCCGATCTGCTGAGCGAGAAGATCTGGCGCCGCATCGGCGCCGAGCAGGACGCGTACTTCATGGTCGATCGCATCGGCACCGAATCGGGCGGCGGCGGGTTGAACACCGTGCTGCGCGACATCGCGCGCTTCGGCGAGACCATGCGCAACGGCGGCCGCGCGTCCAACGGGCAGCAGGCCATTCCGAAGGCGGTGGTGGAGGACATCCAGCGCGGCGGCGACCCTGCCAAATTCGCCAAGGCCGGCTATGCGCTGCTGCCGGGCTGGTCGTACCGCAACATGTGGTGGGTCACGAACAACCCGCACGGCGCCTACATGGCGCGTGGCATCCACGGCCAGAGCATCTATGTCGATCCGAAGGCGGAAATGGTGATCGTGCGCTACGCCGCGCACCCGGTGGCGGCGAATGCGGGGAACGATCCCTTGACGCTGCCTGCGTTCCAGGCGGTGGCCGAGGCGCTGATGCGCCCCTGATCCGCCCTTAGCCTCGCTCTTTGGCGATCACCAGCAAGCCGTCCATGATCAGGCTCTCGACCAGCTCGAAGTCCCCGTTCATGACGGGTGCCATCTTCCACCCCGCGCCGCCGGTCATGTAGCAGGCCGGCTCGGCGCCGCAGTGCGAACGCACGTGCTGCACCATGCGTTCGACGGCGCCGGCGATGGCGTAGGTACCGCCGCTGGTCAGCGCATCGCTGGTGTTGGTGGGAAATTCGCGCACCTCGCCGGTGGGCACATGCAGCCCGGCCGTGCCCGACTCCAGCGCGCGCAGCATGATGCCGTGGCCCGGCAGGATCAGCCCGCCCAGGAACTTGCCGCTGACGTCGATCGCCTCCACCGTGACGGCCGTACCGATCAGCACCACCACCATCGGCCGCGCCGGCCCTTGCGCGAGCATGCGATGGCGCGCGCCGATCATCGCCACGAAGCGGTCGGCGCCCAGGCGCGTCGGATGGTCGTAGCCGTTCACGATGCCGGCCTCGGCCGCGCTCGACACCACCCACCGCGGTGCGCAGTCGAAGCGCTCGACGATCTGCTCCTCGGCGCGGCGCCGCAGGGTGTCGCCGGCCACCACGCAGCCCAGCATGGCGCCGGGTGCCGGCAGGTCGGCCCAGGGGCCGTCGGCCAGCCGTTCGATGTGGTCGAGAAATTCCGCACCCTGCGCCTGCAACGCGGCGCCCGGATGCGCCCCGTCGTAGAGCGCCCATTTGAGGCGGGTGTTGCCGATGTCGATTGCAAGGAAGGGGGATGCCATGCGCGGGATTATTGCGACTTTGTGGTTATTCCTGCTGGCACGCTGTCGACACACGCGGCGTGGGCCTACGCCGGCGCCCCGCGTTCCACCGCTACATTCGCAAATTCCATCCACCACGGCACAAGGAGAACACCATGGGATTGCTCAGTTTCATCAAGGAAGCCGGAGAAAAACTGTTCGGCGGATCGTCGGCCCAGGCCGCCACGCCCGACGCGAACGCGGCGGCCGCCGCGGCCATCAAGACCTACATCGAGACGCAGAACCTCGGTCTCACCGGCCTCGAGGTGACTTACGTTGCAAGCACCGGCGTGGTCACCCTCGCCGGCCAGGCGCCCTCGCAGGAAGCCAGCGAGAAAGCCTCGCTCGCCGCGGGCAACGTGGCGAACGTCACGAGCGTCGACAACAACCTGGTCGCACCGGCCGCGCCGCCCGCCCAGTACCACGACGTGGTGAAGGGCGACACGCTCTCGGCCATCTCGAAGAAGTACTACGGCGATGCCAACAAGTACAACGCGATCTTCGAGGCGAACAAGCCGATGCTGAGCCACCCGGACAAGATCTATCCGGGCCAGAAGCTGCGCATCCCGGCGCTGTGAGCTGATCCTTTTCGCAGGCGCAACGACAAGGCCCACCGTTTTCGGTGGGCCTTTTTCATTTCTTTCGGGGGCGCTTTTGCTCGGGACGCGTGCACAGGCCACCGGGTACTCCCCTCCGCGAATGTCCCCCGCTTCGCTCCTCCTTTATTTCGCTGCGGGGAGTACCCGGTGCCCTGCGCACGAGGGCACGCTGCCGGTTTGCGGCTGAACAACGACTGCTCTGAGCGATCACGCTGGCGGTGTGAGCGCGCCCCGAATCCTAGTTCTGCCTCCACGGCAGCCCACGCTTGCGCCAGCCGCCGATCTGCCCCCGGTGCCCGTGCTCGTCCGGATTGCCCTCGAAGCCTTCGAGGATGTTGTAGGCCTCCAGGCCCAGTTCGGTGGCGCGCTTCGCGGCGGCGATGGAGCGCACGCCGCTTCGGCACAGCAGCACCAGTTTCTTCCGGCCCTCGCCGGCGGCGCGGATGCCGTCGTCGAAAGCCGGGTTGAGCGCCATGCCCGGCCACTGCTTCCAGGCCAGGGGCACGGCGCCGGGCACGTAGCCGACCCATTCGCGCTCGGCGTCCGTGCGCACGTCGACCAGCACGGCCTCGCCGCTCGCCAGCCATTGCGCAGCCTGCTCGGGCGTCACGTCGCCGGCGTAGCCCTTTTCCCCAACGGGTTCAGTCATTTCTCTGCGTCCTTCCAGTCAATAGGGTTACTTCAAAGGCAGCGGCCACCTTCACGTTGTCCCGTGCCGCGCCGGATGGTGGAATTTTTCACCAGTTCGTGAAAACCCTGTTTGTCGCGCTATCCCGCGCGCCAAAGATGCGGCTTGGGCCTGCCGAACATTACGCCAGGAAGGCGGGCAGGGTTTCTTCGGTCATCAGAACTTGTATGGAGAGAGACAACATGACAGACAGCAAATCACCCCGCCGCCGCAACCTGCTCAAGGGCGCGGCCGTGGCCGCAGGCGCCATGTCGGCGCCGATGGTCAGCATGGCCCAGACCACCTCGCTGCGCTTCCAGAGCACCTGGCCGGCCAAGGACATCTTCCACGAATACGCGAACGACTTCGCCAAGAAGGTCAATGACATGGCCGGCGGGCGCCTCAAGATCGAGGTGCTGCCATCGGGCGCGGTGGTGCCGGCGTTTCAGCTGCTCGAAGCGGTGAACAAGGGCACGCTCGACGGCGGCCATGGCGTGGTGGCCTACCACTACGGCAAGAACTCGGCGCTCGCGCTGTGGGGTTCGGGCCCGGGCTTCGGCATGGACGCCAACACGGTGCTGGCCTGGCACAACTACGGCGGCGGCAAGGTCCTGCTCGAGGAGATCTACAAGAGCCTGAACATGGAGGTGGTGTCGTACCTCTACGGCCCGATGCCCACGCAGCCGCTGGGCTGGTTCAAGAAGCCGGTGGCCAAGGTCGAGGACATGAAGGGACTCAAGTTCCGCACCGTCGGGCTGGCCGTGGACATGTTCACCGAGATGGGCACGGCCGTGAACCCGCTGCCCGGCAGCGAGATCGTGCCTGCGCTCGACCGCGGGCTGATCGATGCCGCCGAGTTCAACAACGCATCGAGCGACCGCACGCTCGGCTTCCCCGACGTGGTGAAGAACTGCATGCTGCAGAGCTTCCACCAGTCAGGCGAGCAGTTCGAGGTGCTGTTCAACAAGGGCAAGTACAGCGCCCTGTCGCAGGAGCTGCGCTCGATCATCGACTACGCCGTACAGGCCGCGAGCGCCGACATGAGCTGGAAGGCGGTGCAGCGCAACTCGCAGGACTATGCCGACATGAAGAAGGCCGGCATCAAGTTCTACAAGACGCCCGATGCGGTGCTGCGCGCGCAGCTCGCGGCCTGGGACAAGACGATCGCCAAGAAGGCCGAGGAGAACCCGCTCTTCAAGAAGGTGCTGGAGTCGCAGCGCGTGTTTGCCGAGCGTGCGCTGCAGTGGCAGAACGACTACGGGGTCGACTTCAAGATGGCCTACAACCACTACTTCAGCAAGAAGAAGGGCTGACCCCCAGTCTTCGCGCACTTCGTGTCGCGCGCGCCTTCCCCCTTCCAGGGGGCAACACCTGTGGCCCGGCGAAGCCGGTTCCACGGTGTTTCACGACCGGTCTTGCTTACCGATATGCCATGACATGAACATTCAACGCTTCCTCCACACCGTCGACAGGTTCAGCATGATCGTCGGCAAGACCTTCTCGTGGCTCATCGTGGTGTTGATGCTGCTGGTGTGCGGCGAGGTCTTCAAGCGCTACGCGCTCAACGCGCCCACCGCCTGGATCTTCGACGCCAACAACATGCTCTACGGCACGCTCTTCATGATGGGCGGGGCCTACACGCTGTCGCAGGCTGGCCATGTGCGCGGCGACTTCCTCTACGGCAGCATGAAGCCGCGCACGCAGGCCGCGCTCGACCTCGTGCTGTTCGCGCTCTTCTTCCTGCCGGGCGTGGTGGCGCTCACCTGGTCGGGCTGGACCTACTTCGGCGAATCGCTCGCGATGCATGAGCAGACCTTCAATGCCGACCCCATCCCTCTCTATCCCTTCAAGTTCGTCATTCCGGTGGCCGGCGCGGTGCTGCTCATACAGGGCATTGCCGAGATGGTGCGCTGCGTGCTGTGCCTGAAGACCGGCGCGTGGACGCCACGCCTGAAGGACGCGGAAGAAATGGACGTGGTCGGCGAGCAGCTCGCCGGCAGCAGCTATGTCGACGAAGCCGACAAGCGCGAGGTGATCGAGCGGGCCAAGGCCATCGAGCAGGCCGCGCAGCAGCGCAAGAGCGACACGACGGGAGGCACCAGATGAGCGCCGCGCCGGGCCGCCCCAAGCAAGCTCGCACCGAAGTGCGAAACACGGAGGTTACCGAATGAGCGAACCCGCACTCGGCCTCTCGATGCTCGGCCTGATCGTGGTCGTGATCATGCTCGGCTTTCCCACGGCGTTCACGCTGATGGGGCTGGGCATGTTCTTCGGCTTCATCGCCTTCTACGACCCCGCGTCGCACTGGCTCGACAACAAGATCTTCGACCTGATGGTGCAGCGCGCCTTCGGTGCCATGACCAACGAGACGCTGCTGTCCATCCCGCTGTTCGTGCTGATGGGCTATGTGATGGAGCGCGGTGCGCTGGTCGACAAGATGTTCCACAGCGTGCAGCTCGCCTTCCGCCGCGTGCCGGGTTCGCTCGCGGTGACGACGCTGATCGTCTGCACCTTCTGGGGCATCGCGAGCGGCCTCGTCGGCGCGGTGGTGGTGCTGATGGGCGTGATCGCGATGCGGCCGATGCTCAACGCCGGCTACGACACGCGCCTCGCAGCCGGCGTGATCACGGCCGGCGGCACGCTCGGCATTCTGATTCCGCCCTCGGTGATGATCATCGTGTACGCGGCCGTCGCCGGACAGTCGGTGGTCAAGCTGTATGCGGCGGCGATGTTCCCAGGCTTCTTCCTCGCCTTTCTCTATTTGATCTACGTGATCGGCTGGGCCGTGCTGCAACCGAAGGTCGCGCCCAAGCTGCCGGCCGACGAGCAGCGCGCGCCGATCTCGCCCTGGGTCGCACACATCGCTGCCAGCTATTCGCCGCGCATGCTGCCTGCGCTCGCCGCGGCCGTGGTGTCGCCGGCGCGCGCGCTGCGCGGCGCGGCCGACGGCGTGCGCATCACCTGGTGGATGCTGCTGCGCAGCCTGCTGAGCGCGCTGGTGCCGCTGGCGCTCGCGGCCGTGACGCTGGGCTCGGTCTGGTGGTACGTGGCGATCTACTCGCAGAAGGACAACAACGCGCCGGTGGCGGAGCAGCAGGCGACACAGAAGGCCGCGGGAACGGCTGCGGCGCTGCCCGAGGCTTCCTCCGGGACCGGGCTCGCCGAGCCGCCGACATCCGAAGAGCCGAAGGAGCCCGCATCGGAAGGCGGCCTGCAGGAGCCGCCCGGCGGCGTCGAGGAGCCACCCGGCAGCGAAGCCGCTTCCTCGGCCCCGACGGCTGCCGAGGGCGGCCTGCAACAGCTCGGCGAAGCGGTCGATGCGCCGAAGACCGCCGCGGTGCCCGAAGCCTTCTACACGGGCTTCCTGGTGGCCAGCCTCTTCACGCTCGTGCTGCTGGCCTGGTACTACTGGCGCATGGATGCGGAGCAGTTCGAGATCCTGCGCATGCTGGTGTCGTCGGTGATGCCGCTCGCCACGCTCACGCTGGTGGTGCTGGGCGTGATCCTGTTCGGCATCACGACCGCCACCGAGTCGGCTGCAGTGGGCGCGGCCGGCGCCTTCCTGATGGCGTGGCAAGCCGGCACGCTGAACTTCAAGAAGACCAAGGAGGCCGTGTTCCTCACGCTCAAGACCACCTCGATGGTCTGCTGGCTGTTCGTGGGCTCGGCGCTGTTCTCGGCGGTGTTCGCGCTGCTCGGCGGCCAGCGCATCATCGAGCAATGGGTGCTGGGCATGGACCTCAGCCCGCTGCAGTTCCTGCTGCTCTCGCAGGCGATCATCTTCATCCTCGGCTGGCCGCTCGAGTGGACCGAGATCATCGTGATCTTCGTGCCCATCTTCCTGCCGCTGCTCGCGCACTTCCAGATCGACCCGCTGCTGTTCGGCGTGCTGGTGTTCGTGAACCTGCAGGCGGCGTTCCTGTCGCCGCCGGTGGCAATGTCGGCCTTCTACCTGAAGGGAGTGTCGCCACCGCACGTGACGCTCAACCAGATCTTCGCGGGGATGATGCCGTACATGCTGATCGTGATCCTGTGCATGGTGTTCATGTACATCTGGCCGGGGTTGACGTTATGGTTGCCGCAGTATTTGTACGGCTGACATGGAAGACAAGGCCGAGATTTTTTGCCCGCATTGCGAATTCAGGCCGCAGCCCGAAGACCGCTGGGACTGCGTTCCCAGTTGCGGGAC
This sequence comes from Variovorax sp. P4_B10, assembly GCF_056402375.1. NCBI lineage: Bacteria > Pseudomonadati > Pseudomonadota > Betaproteobacteria > Burkholderiales > Comamonadaceae > Variovorax > Variovorax sp. P4_B10. The sequence goes on from NZ_JBFUHN010000010.1 coordinate 34,899, forward strand.
CACATGGAACACCTTCTGGACCCGCGGCGTCTGCCCGGGTTGCGGCGTGAAATGGCCGAAGACGCAATGCCTGGCATGCGGTGAATGGTCACCGCACGAAGCCTGGTACCACTACAAGGACCCCGGTGAGTCCCAGGACGTCGGGCAGATGCTTGAGAAAAGCGCGCGCTGAACGCGCTTACCCCTCAACGCCGCCGTTCCACATACGGCCGCGCCTGCAACAGCACGATCCTGTCCCCCACCGTCGCCCACTCGATGTCCTGGTCGACCGCATTGAACGTGCGCTTCACGGCCGCCCCCACGTTGGCAAGCCGCACCACCAGCTCGTCGGTCAGCACGTTGCGGCCAAGCTCCACCGGCACCTCCTTCACCCCGCCATCCTTGTCGAGCTGCAGCGCGGTCTCTTCGGCCGACCGGCTCAGCACCTGGATCGCCTTCGACCAGCTCGAATACATCACCTGCTCGGCCACGCGCTGCCCCTCGACCACGCGGATGCCGATGCCGCGCTTGGCCGAGATGTAGGTGACGTGCGGGTGGCCCGCGTCGAAGGGGTCGCGCGTGATCATCACGCCGGCGTTGGTCGAGTCGATGGCGGTCTGCACGAACACGCCCATCAGCACCGACTCGGCGCCGAAACCCGCGGCGCTGCGCGCCTCCCAGGCCTCGGGGTTGAACACCGAGGCCCAGACCTTCTTCACCGCCAGCTCGAGCGCGTCGCCGGTCTTGACGTTGGGCACCGTGGTGTAGAGCCCCGCGCCGCTGAAGCCGGGCAGGTCTTCGGAGTTGGACGAGCTGCGCACGAACACACCGCCGCCGCCCAGTTGCGACTGCCATGCGGCACGCCAGGCCGCCGCGGTGGCGGCATCGACAGGCCATTTCACGATCTCGTCGCGCAGTTGCGCCAGCGCCTTCTGCCGCTGCTGCGGATCGCTCGCGAAACCGGGCTGCTGCTGCATGCGCGCCAGGCGATCGGCCAGGCCGTTCGTTCGCATGAAGCGGTCGTAGTGCGCGAACGGAATGCAGAAACCGTCGGGCACCGTGGTGGACGGAATGCGCGCGGCCAGCATGGCGCCGAGATTGGCGGCCTTGGAACCGCATTGCGCGCTGTTGCGCGCGCGCAGCGAGGCCAGCGGCAGCAGGCGGGTTTCGCGCAGGTCGGGCTTGACGGCCCTGTCGCTGCCGGGCACCGCGCCGGTGGCTGCGCTGCGCACGGCACGCGGCGGCAGTGCCGCGATTTCATCCGCCGTGAGGCGGCGCAGCTGGTAGCCCGAGGCCGCCACCTTGAGCGCCACCCATTGGCCCGCATGCTCGCGCAGCACGGTCGCCGCATCGCGCACATAGGCGTTGGGAATGCCCCAGCCCTTGGCCAGCAGGTTGACGTGCGAGAGCGCGGTCGAGGGCCGCTCGGTCAGCACGCCGGCCACGGGCGGCAGGTTGATCGGCACCTGGCGCAGCACGGCAATGTCGTCGGGCAACAGCGCGTTCAGGCCCGAAGCGTCGTCCACGATGCGCACGCGGCCGGTGGCGGTGCCGAGGTTCATCGGCATGTAGGGCTGTTCGCGGATCAGCGCCTCCTGGCTCACGAAATCGATGCCCGCTTCCTTCGCGACCCGCTCGTGCAGGGTGGAGTTGGTCTTGAACTTCACGGGCGCGAAGAAGCTGGCCTTCACCTGGGCGTCCGCCTGCCGCAGCAGCGGCACGGTGAGCTGGTCGCCCTCCCAGAACTCGTAGGTGAAGCTTCCGATGTTCTGCTGCCAGCTCAGCGTGCCGAACAGGAATCGGCGATCGGGCACGAGGTAGTTGCGGTCGATCTCGCGTTTGCCCGCGCGCGGCGAGAGCCCTGTGTCGCGCACGAAGCGCACATGCAGCTGGTAGCGCGGCGTGTCGATGTAATAGGTGCGCACCGGCCTGGCCTGGCGGTCGACGACGAAGAGCACGTGGGCGAGCTGCATCGGCGTGCCGACATCGTAGACGCGCGCCAGCCTGGCGAAGTCGCCCTGGCTGCCCAGCGCCGGCAGTGACGCCGGCATCGCGGGGCGGGGGACGATCTGCGCGGCAGGTCCCTCGGGTTGCGGCTGGTTCTGCTGCTGGTAGTAGGAGGGCTTGCGCGCGAGTTGCGCGCAAGCCGGCGCGGCCATCAAGGCCATCGCCCCGAGCGCAAGCATGGCCATCCCGCCGGTGCGCAGCCAAGCGCCGCTATTTTTCTGGTAGCGCACTTCACCCGATGGACGGGCATTGCAATCGTTTTTCATCCTGGATCCCTCATTACAAGCAGTTGCCGAATGTGCGCGCGCTTCACCAAGCAGGTGGCAAGCACTGACAGCGGCAGCGGATTCTCGCGCGTTACAAAAATGCATCGCTTCACCCGGTCCCGGGAACCAGAGACAAACCATGAACAGCCCCGCCTCTTCGCCTCTTCATCGCCCGCTGCACCGATGGCTGCTCGGTCTGGCGCTGCTGTGCCTCGGTGTCGCAGCCAGCGCCCAGCAGGATCCGCCGGGTCGCGTGGCCCGCCTCAGCCTCCAGCAGGGCACGGTGAGCTTCTCGCCGGCCGGCGAAGAGAGCTGGTACGACGCACAGCCCAACCGCCCCCTCACCACCGGCGACCGGCTCTGGGCCGACCGCAACGCGCGCGCGGAAATCCACATCGGCTCGGCGGCGCTGCGGCTCGACGGACAGACCCATGTGGAGTTCTCGGAACTCGACGACGACACCGTGCGGCTCACCTCGAACCAGGGCAACCTGCAGTTGCGTGTGCGCGACGACCTCGCAGGCCAGCGCGTCGAAGTCGACACCGGCAACCTCGCGGTGGTGATCGATGCGCCGGGCGAATACCGCATCGCCGCCGACCCGGCCGCCGGCACCACCTGGATCGCGGTGGCCTCGGGCCACGTCACGCTGTATGGCGAGAACGGCGAATCGCAATCGCTGGATGCGCGCCAGCAGCTCACCGTGTCGGGCCGCAACCTGGTCGCCGTGGCCGGCGCCCCGTCGCAGGCCGTCAGCTTCGACGCCTGGGTGGCCGAGCGCAACCGCATCGAGGACCAGTCGGTCTCCGCGCGCTACGTGTCGCGCGAGGTGGTCGGCTACCAGCAGCTCGACAACTACGGCGACTGGCAGAACGACGCCACCTATGGCGACGTCTGGTTCCCGCGCAATGTGGACGCCGACTGGGCGCCTTACCGCGACGGCCAGTGGGTGAACGTGGCGCCCTGGGGCCTGACCTGGGTCGATGCCGCGCCCTGGGGCTTCGCCCCCTTCCACTACGGCCGCTGGGTGCGCGTGGGCCCGCGCTGGGCCTGGGTGCCCGGCCGGCCCCAGGCGCGGCCGGTGTATTCGCCCGCGCTGGTCGGCTTCGTCGGCGGCAGCGGCGGCGCGAATGCAAGCTTCCAGATCGGCAGCGGCCGCAATGGCGTGGGCTGGTTCCCCTTGGCGCCGGGCGAGCCATGGCGGCCCGGCTACAGCGCGAGCCAGCGCTACCTGGACCAGGTGAATCGCATGGCGCTGCGCAACCGGCAGGCCAACGATTTCTATGCCAACCAGCAGATGCCGGGCGCCGTGACCGTGCTGCCGGCCGACCGCTTCGGCCGCGGCCCCTTCAACCGCCGCGACCTGGTGCGGCTGCCGGACGATCGCTTTGCGCGTGTTCCGGTGATGCCCACGCCGGGCATCGCCATCAGCGGCTCCGGCGGCGGCTTCGGCCGGCCGGCCGCTGCGCCGCCGCCGGCGGCGGCGCTGATCGGGCGGCAGCAACAGATGCAGTTCCAGCAGGCGCAACAGCTCCAGCTGATGCAGCAGCGCGCGGCGCAGGCGCAGGCGGCGCAACAACAGCAGCATCAGCAGATGGAATGGCAGCGTCAGCAGGGCGCGCGTCAACAGCAGGAGCCGCGCCAGCAGCAGGAGTGGCAGCAGCAACAACGGCTTCAGCGCCAGCAACAACAACAGGAGGCGCTGCGCCAGCAACAGGAGATGCAGCAGCGTGCCGCCCAGGCACAAGCGCAGCAGCAGCAAGTGCAGATGCAGCAACAGCGCGCGGCGCAACAGGCGCAGGCCCAACAGCAGCTGCTTCGCCAGCAGCAGGAAGCGCAGCAGCGTGCCGCGCAGGTGCAGCAGACCCAGGCCCAGCAACAGAACGCGATGCGTCAGGCCCAGGAAGCCCAGGTGCGCGCAATGCAGCAGCAGCGCGGCTTCGCACCACCGGCACAACCGGCGCAACCGCAACAGGGGCCGCGCGGCGACGACAACCGGCGGCTCTGGACCACGCCGGACCAGCGCTGACCGTTCTGCCGCGCGGTGACGGGCATCGCGCGCAAGCCCCGAAGGCAGCACTGCCTTCGGCCGACCGCTACAGTCGGCCGCAAGGAGCTTCTTTCTCATGCCCACATTCGACTTCGATCTCTTCGTCATCGGCGGCGGCAGCGGTGGCGTGCGCGCCGCGCGCATGGCCGCGCAGACAGGCGCCCGCGTGGCGTTGGCCGAAGCGGCCGAACTCGGCGGCACCTGCGTCAACGTGGGCTGCATCCCGAAAAAGCTCTACAGCTACGCGGCCGGCTATGCCGAGTCGTTCGAGGAAGCCGCGGGCTACGGGTGGAAGCTGGCCTCCGAACCGCAGTTCGACTGGGCACACCTCAAGTCGCAGCGCGCAAAAGAGATCGGGCGGCTCAACGGCATCTACGCCTCGCTGCTGAAGAACTCGGGCGTCACCGTGATCACCGGATGGGCGCAACTGGTCGACGGCCACACGGTGGAAATCGACGGCAAGCGCCACACCGCGCGCCACCTGCTCGTGGCCACCGGCGGCACGCCCTTCGTGCCGGACATTCCGGGCCGCGAGCACATCGTGACATCGGACGCGATGTTCGATCTCGATCCCTTTCCGAAGCGGCTGCTGGTGGTGGGCGGCGGCTACATCGCCTGCGAGTTCGCGTCGATCTTCAACGGCCTGGGCGCCAAGGTGACGCAGCTGCACCGCCGCGCACACCTGCTCACCGGCTTCGACGACGACGTGCGGCAGTTCCTCGCGAACGAGATGGGCAAGGCGGGCGTCGAAGTGCGCCTGAACTGCGAGGCCTCGTCRATCGCGCGCGGTGCGGACGGCCTCGTCGTGACCCTCGCGCGCGGACAGCAGATCGAGGCCGACGCGGTGCTGTTCGCCACCGGCCGCGTGCCCAACACACAGGGCCTCGGCCTCGAAGCGGCGGGCGTGAAGCTCGACGAGAAAGGCGCCATCGCAGTCGATGCGCACTACCGCAGCTCGGTGCCGTCCATCTACGCGGTGGGCGATGTCTCCACGCGCGTGCAACTCACGCCGGTAGCACTGGCCGAGGCGATGGTGGTGGTCGATGCGCTGTTCGGCAAGGGCAAGCGCGGCATGGACTACGAGTTCATCCCGACGGCCGTGTTCACCCACCCGAACATCGGCACCTGCGGCTACACCGAGCTCGACGCGCGCGCGAAGTTCGGCGAGGTCACGGTGTTCTCCAGCGAGTTCAAGTCGCTGCGCCACACGCTCTCGGGCCGCAGCGAGCGCACCTTCATGAAGCTGGTGGTGGACAAGAAGAGCGACCGCGTGGTCGGCCTGCACATGGTGGGCGCGGATGCGGGCGAGGTGGTGCAGGGCTTTGCGGTGGCGATGCGCGCGGGGGCGACGAAGGCGCTGTTCGACAGCACGATCGGCATCCACCCGACTGCCGCCGAAGAGTTCGTGACGATGCGCGAACCGATGCCAGGCTAGCCGCCGGTCTTCTGCTGCTTGCTTTCGAGCAGCTTCACCATCACGAACAGCACGCGGTTCGCGGGCGTGGGCACGCCGAGCGCCTCGCCGCGCCGCACGACCAGGCCGTTGAGGTGGTCGATCTCGCTGAGCTTGCCGCGTGCGAGGTCCTGCGCGGTCGATGAATACTGCGAGGGCATCGACAGCGCGATGCCGCGCACGGCGGCGTCGGTGTCGCCCGGAATGACGACGCCTTCGGCCTTCGCCACGGCCATGCACTCGGCGACCACATCGCGGATCACGTCGGCCACGCCCACGCCCTTCACGAGTTCGCCGTAAGGCAGCTGCGACACCGCCGACAGCGCGTTGTAGGCGCAGTTCAGGATCAGCTTGGCCCAGAGCGAGCCGCGCACGTTGTCGGAAATCTGCATGGGCACGCCGGCGGCGGCCAGATGCTGCGCCACCTGTTCGCTGGTGCGCGAAGGCGCGATCACCAGCTCGCCGCGGCCGTGGTGCTTCACGTGGCCGGGGCCGGCCATCTCGGTGGCCACGTAGACCACGGCGGCGGCCACGTCGTTGGACGGCAGAACCGAACGCACGCGCTCGTCGTTGTCGACACCGTTCTGCAGCGTGAGCACCAGCGCATCGGGTGAAAGATGCGGCTTGATCTGCGCCGCGGCCGATTCGCTGTCGGTGGACTTCACGCAGAACAACACCAGGTCCGCGCCCTGCACGGCGCTCGCTTCGGTGCTCGCACCGAGTCGCACGTATTCATCGAAGGTTTTTGTTTCCAGCCGCAGCCCGTTTGCGCGAACGGCCTCCACGTGCGAGGGCCGGCCGATCAGCACCACCTCGTGCCCCGCGCGCGCCAGCATGGCGCCGTAGTAGCAGCCGACTGCGCCGGCGCCCATGACTGCGACTTTCATCGGTTCACTTCCTTGGTTGTTCAGCTGCAGAGATTAACGAAGACCGGTGCTTCATGCGTCCGCACCGTGCGACTCCAGCCCCTTCGTCCGTCAGCCATTCGCGAAACGCCGCGAACGCCGGCAGGCGCGGTGCAGGCGGCCGACGTGAACGACATGCTCACCAAGGTGCTGGCCTCGCTGCTCGGCTGAGTCGCGGCCGGCAACGGCCCGGGGAACCGGATTGGGCACAATGCGCGCGGCCCAAAAAATCTCCAACCCATTCGCCCCGAGGTTCCTGTCATGAGCGTTTCCGCCCTGCGCCTGCGCGAAAGCCTGTCGGTCGCCTTCCAACGCGCCAGCGGGAGCGAACAGCGCACCGAGCAGCTGGGCGCTCCGGCAACCAGCGGCGACGACGCACCGGCCGTCTATGGCTACCTCGGCGACATGCAGCTGCGCTTCATGTTCACCGCCTCCGATGGCACCAACGCCATCGTCAAGCAGGGCGACCTGGTGCGCCTGAACCTGACGCCGCAGCTCGCGATGCCGCAGGTGGCCGTGAACACGCGCCGCGCGCGCGGCGCGCCCAAGCCCGCGCTGTTTGGCCAGGGCGTCTACCAATTCGCAGGGCGCGGCGACATGGACACCGACGCCAGCTACATGCTGGACCGCGGCTTCTGGCGCACGCAGCTGCAGGCCTTTCCCAAGGGCGTGGTCGCGGCCATCCCGCGGCGCGGCAGCCTGTTCTTCGCGGATGCCGGCGACAGCGCCGCGACGGAAGAACTCGCGCGCATGGCTTCACGCCTGCACCATGYGGCAGGCGAGCACCGGGTATCGAATTTTCTGTACATCTTCGGCGCGCGCGGCTGGGAAGTTCTTGGCGCCCTGCCCGCCGAGGCGCCTGCGCCCACCGCCGCCGCGGGAGGCCGCGCCAGGCCGGCCAGCCGCCAGCCGGCCCGCGAATCCGACGACCTGTACGACGAACAGGAGCTGTCGCTGTCGCTCGTCGCCAGCGGCCAGAAGACCGTCATCTACTGCCTCATCGCGAACTTCGTCCTGTCGGCCGCCGCGCGGGGAGGATCGATCCCGCCGCTGATCGCCTCGGCGCTGTACATCGCGACGGCGGTGGCGAGCCTGTTCGGCATCGTGCGCATCTGCTCGGGGCTGGGCCGGGGCACCTCGGACAAGGTCCTCTTCATGGTGCTGGCCTTCGTGCCGCTGGCCAACCTGGTCGCGCTGGTCTACCTGAGCTCGAAAACCAACCGGCTGCTGCGCGCCAACGGGTGGCGGGTGGGCCCGCTGGGTGCGAAGGCATCGTGACGAACATGTTCTCCATCCCTTCCGGCCAGCAGTTCAGCCTGTGGCTGAGCTATTCCCTGGTGTTGCTGATGCTGCCCGTGTGCGCCRTGGTCGCCGGCGTCGTGGTGGGCATCGCGAACCGGGACCAGGCGCCCGAGGACGGCAGCCTGGTGCGGCAGTTCCTGTTGTTCCTCGCGATCTTCGCGGCGGCGACCTGGGGCATCAGCCGGCTGCCTTCGATCCAGTCGCGCATCAATCCCGAGGTCAAGGTCCGGGAACAGCTGAGTGCGAACCCCGCCTACGAAGCCATCCTGAAATATGCGCCGAGCGATGCGGCCAAGGTACAGGCGGCGCTGGCCAGCGAAGTCGGCAGCGGGGTGAAGCTCGAGGACGCCTTCGTGCGCATTCGCCCCCTGTTCGCGACACTGGTTCGCGAGCGGCTGGGCTTCGTCGACCAGGCCACGGCCGTGGCATGGGCGCACGTCATGCGCGACACGCTGCAGCAGATGAAGGCGGCCGATCCGCAGAAGTGCCTCCGCACGCTGTATCCCGAGCCGGGCGTGCCGCATCCGCTGTCGGAGCGGGTGCTGAACGACGCCGGCGCTGCGGCCTTCCTGCAGGCGGTTGCGGATGTGTACGCCTCCGCTGACGCAGGCATGCGCCGCGACACGGTTCGCACCGATCCGCGTGTCGACCTGCAGGCGCTCCAGACCGAGTACCGCCTGGTGCAGGAGCAGGCGAAGGGCGAGTTCGGCGACGACGCGGGCCGCACCAAGGACCGCCCGTGGCGCGAAGCGAATCCGGCCACCTATTGCGACATCGTGCTGCGCAAGATGCAGCTGATGCTGCAGCGTGAACCGGCCATGGCGGGCTCGCTGCTGCGCCAGTATTTGCGCGGCGACTTTCACCGCGATATCGGCTGATCGGATCGGGCAGGCGTTGCACAATGCCGACATGCCCTACATGCCCACTTTCGTCGCTCCCGCCCGCTTCACCGACGCCGCCGCCGCACTCGACCAGGTCAAGGCCATCTACCAGGGCGGAATCGCCCACCTGCGCGAGTCGATGCTGCGCTTCGTGGCCGGGGAGGCGCTGCCGGGCCGGGTGCGGGCCTGCTACCCCTTCGTGCGGGTGCACACCCACACCGTCTCGCGCCACACGCCGCCGGCCAACGCGGGCCTGAGCTACGGCTTCGTGGCCGGACCGGGCCGCTACGAGACCACGCTGACGCGGCCCGACCTGTTCTCGCGCTACTACCTCGACCAGTTCCGCCTGCTGCTCGAGAACCACCAGGTCGAGCTCGAGGTGGGCACCAGCACGCAGCCGATCCCGATCCATTTCTCCTTCGCCGAGAACGACCACATCGAAGGCACGATGAGCGAAGACCGCCGCGCGCTGATGCGCGACGTGTTCGACCTGCCCGACCTGGGCGTGATGGACGACGGCATCGCCAACGGCACCTTCGAGGCGCGCGACGGCGAGGCGCAGCCGCTGTCGCTCTTCACGGCCGCGCGGGTCGACTACTCGCTGCACCGCCTGCGCCACTACACCGGCACCGCGCCCGAGTGGTTCCAGAACTTCGTGCTGTTCACCAACTACCAGTTCTACATCGACGAATTCGTGCGCCTGGGCCACGAGGCCATGGCCGACGAGAACAGCGAATACATCGCCTTCATCGAGCCCGGCAACGTGATCACGCGCCGGCGCGGGATGGATGCCGGCACGAGCGAGACCTTCGCCCACCTGTTCGACGGCAGCCAGGGCACCGCGCCGCCGCGCCTGCCGCAGATGCCGGCCTACCACCTGGTGCGCGAGGACTACAGCGGCATCACCATGACGAACATCGGCGTGGGTCCGGCCAACGCCAAGACCATCACCGACCACATCGCCGTGCTGCGCCCGCATGCCTGGATGATGCTGGGCCACTGCGCGGGCCTGCGCAACACGCAGCAGCTCGGCGACTACGTGCTGGCCCACGCCTACGTGCGCGAGGACCATGTGCTCGACGAGGAGCTGCCGCTGTGGGTGCCGATTCCGGCGCTGTCGGAGATCCAGCTCGCGCTCGAAAAGGCCGTGGCCGACATCACCCGCTACGAAGGCCCCGACCTCAAGAAGATCATGCGCACCGGCACCGTCGCCAGCACCGACAACCGCAACTGGGAGCTGCTGCCCGGCAACCAGCCGCAGCGCCGCTTCAGCCAGAGCCGGGCGGTGGCGCTCGACATGGAAAGCGCAACCATCGCAGCCAACGGCTTCCGCTTCCGCGTGCCCTACGGCACCCTGCTGTGCGTGAGCGACAAGCCGCTGCACGGCGAGATCAAGCTGCCCGGCATGGCCAACCATTTCTACCGCGAACGCGTGGAACAGCACCTGCGCATCGGCATGCGGGCCATCGACATCCTTCGCGAAGAAGGCTCGACCCGGCTGCACAGCCGCAAGCTGCGCAGCTTCGCGGAGGTCGCTTTTCAGTAATAGTTGGCATTTCCTAGGGTTTTCACCTACTTTCCCGCGTAGGCGGCTGGCACATTTCGCGGACATCATCCGGTTACCTTTTTGAACAACTGGAAACAAAATGCCTAGATCGTTGCCTGCGAGCCTTTCTCGCCGCCAGTTCAGCGCATGGATGGCAGGGGCAGTGGCCGCCGCTGGCGCCGGGCATGCCGCCCTGTGGTCCCGGCCGGCCGGCGCCGCCGAGCCACAGCTCGTTTCCAAATTGCGCATCGTCATCCCGGCCAACGAAGGCGGCGGCTGGGACCAGACCGGCCGTGCGCTCGGCGCGGCACTGCTCGCCTCGGGTGCGGCGGGCGACGTGGTCTACGAGAACATCGGCGGCAAGGGCGGCACCATCGGCCTGGCCAAGTACGTCGAGAAATACGATGCCGACCCCGACACCCTGCTGATGAGCGGCATGGTGATGGTCGGCGCGGTGGCGCTGCAGAAGCCCGCCGTCACCATGGCGCAGGTCGCTCCGGTGGCGCGGCTCACCAGCGACTACGAGGTGGTGGCGGTCAAGGCCGACTCGCCCGTCAAGACGCCCAAGGACCTGATCGCCCAGCTGCGCGCCGATGCGGCCAAGACCGTCATCGCCGGCGGCTCGGCCGGCGGCGTCGACCACATGTACGCGGGCATGCTGGCGCGCGTGGCCGGCAACGCCGCGGGCCTGGTCTATCAGCCGTACTCCGGCGGCGCGCAGGTGGTCGAGGCGCTGGAAACGGGCAAGGCGGTGGCCGGCATTTCCGGCTACAGCGAATTCAGCGAAGGGCTGGCCAGCGGCAAGCTGCGCGCGATCGGCGTGTCGTCGAAGCGGCCCTTCCTCGGCATTCCCTCGGTGCGCGAGCAGGGCGTGGACGCCGACCTCGCCAACTGGCGCGGCGTGCTGACCGGCAAGAAGGTGCCCGCCGACCGCAAGGCCGTGCTGCTCGAAGCCGTGCGCCGCGCCACGGGGGCGGACGTCTGGCAGAAGACCATCAAGCGCAACAACTGGGATGCGTTCTGGATGGCGGGCAAGGATTTCGAAAGCTTCCTCGAGTTGGACCTGGCGATGGCCGGGCCGATGATCTATCTGCTCAAGCTCAAAGCTTGAGAGTCTGTTGGGGCTGCGCTGGGGTGCTGCTGTTCGGGGCGCGATCACGCCGACGGGGTGCCCTGCTCCGCGAATGTCCCCCGGCGCGGCCTAAGGCCGCATGCCTCCTCCTTTATTTCGCYGCGCAGGGCACCCCATCGGCGTGATCGCTCAGAGCAGTCGTTGATCGGCTCGCACAAGCGCTGCGTCCATCGTGCACAGGGCACCGGGTGCTCCCCGCAGCGAAATAAAGGAGGAGCGAAGCGGGGGACATTCGCGGAGGGGAGCACCCGGTGGCCTGTGCACGCGCCCCGAACGGGCCGAGCAACTCACCGACAGGCATCCGCCTCGCGAACAGGCTCTGACGACGGCCTTCAGGCAAACAGCTCAGGCATCTCACGCAGCGCCTTGGGCGTGAGCGCCAGTTCCCGCCCGTCGAGCGCCTGCCGCACCCAGCCGCGGCGCAGCGACAACTGAAGCCAGGCGGCACCGAGCGCGCCGCCCAGATGCGGACGGCGCTCGCTCCAGTCGAGACAAGCGCAGGCAAAGCGCCGCCGCGAGCGGCGCACCGCATCGACCTCGACGCCCAGGCTTTCCAGCGCGATCGCGCCTTGGGACGTCAGCTCGTACGAACCGCTCTGCAGGCCGCTGAGCCAGCCCTGGGCATGCAGCCGGTCGTGCAGCGCGACGCCGGCCGTGCCGGCCATGTGGTCGTAGCAGGTGCGCGCGGTGCGCAAGCGGCTCGGCGTGCTCGGCTTGAACTCCGCGGCACGCGGCGCGCCGGCCACCACCATCAGGCTTTCGAGCGCGGCCGCGACGTTGTCGCCGGCGAGGCGAAAGTAGCGGTGCTTGCCCTGCACCAGCAGCTCGACCAGCCGCTCTTCCTTCAGGCGCGCGAGGTGCGCGCTCGCCGTGGAGGCCGCCACCTCGGCGACGGTGGCGAGCTCGGTCGCCGTGCGCGCATGGCCGTCCATCAGGCAGTTCAGCATGCGGGCCCGTGCCGGCTCGGCGATGGCGCCGGCCAGGCGGGCGAGCTGGAAATCCGCGTTCGGCGATGAGGATGAAGAAGAGGTCGCGTCCATGCGCCAATCGTAAGACGCTGCCGCAATCGACACTTCGTTCGCCGGCGAAGTGTGGTGGCGGCTTCGATTGCACACTGCGGCCATGAACCCAAGCCCCACTTCCTCCGCCGGCATGCCCGCCGACATGCCCATCGACCCGGTCGCGGCCGTCACGCATGCCGACCCCTATCCCTGCTACGCCGAGCTTCGCGCGGGTCCGCCGCTCGTGTGGAACGAGAAGCTGCGCCTGTGGGTCGCGAGCCGCGCGGACGTCATCGAGTCGGTGCTGCTCGCGCACGGTGCGCTGCGCGTGCGGCCGGCGGCCGAGCCGGTGCCGCGCGCCATGGCGGGCAGCGCGGCCGGGGAGGTGTTCGGCCACCTCGTGCGCATGAACGACGGCGCGGCGCACCAGGCGCACCGGCCCGCGCTGCAGCGTGCACTCGCCGGGCTGGACCTGGATGCCGTCCGCGCGGCCGCCCTGCAGATCGCGCACGACGTGCCGGTGCAGCCCTTGTCCGACGCGCTGTTCTCCATGCCCGTGCAGGCGGTCGCGCACCTGCTCGGTTTTGCCGACGAGGCGCTGCCGCAGGTGGACCGCTGGATGCGCGACTTCGTCGCCTGCCTGTCGCCGCTCTCCACGGCGGACCAGCTGCAGGGTGCGAGCGCTGCGGCGGGTGAACTCATGACGCGGTTCCAGGCCTTGACCGCCAGCGCGCCGCCACGCAACGCAACGCTGCTCGCGGCCGTGCTGGCGGAGAGTGCAGCCAGCGCGCCGCCGCTCTCTCGCTCACTGCTCGCCAACCTCGTCGGGCTGCTCTCGCAGACCTGCGACGCGACGGCGGGCCTGCTGGGCAACAGCCTCATCGCGGTGATGCGCGAGCCTTCGCTGCGTGAAGCTGCACGAACGCACGACGGATTGCAGGCCATCGTCGAAGAGACGGCGCGGTACGACCCCTCGGTCCACAACACGCGCCGCTTCGCGGCCGAACCCGTCACCATCGCGGGCACGACGCTGGCGGCGGGCGATGCGGTGCTGCTGGTGCTGGCCGCAGCCAACCGCGACCCGGCCTTCAACCCCGACCCCGACCGCTTCATGCTCGTGCGCGCACGGCGCCGCATGCTGGGCTTCGGCCACGGCATGCACGCCTGCCCGGGCCAGGCACTGGCCTGCACATTGGCCGCCGCGGGGCTCGAAGCGGTGCTGCGCCGCACGCCCGACCTGGATGCGGTGCGGGCGCGCGGCTGGAACTACCGGCCCTCGGTCAACGGGCGCATTCCCGCCTTCCATTGACGGGGCCGAAGGCGTTCAGGTGCGCGCGGGGGCCCAGATCCCCGTGCGCGCCAGGTGCGGCGACAGCTCCGCATCGCCCCAGCGCAACGGCAACGCGCCCGGGCGGCGCAGCGCATGTTCGACATGCAGCCGCAGCAGGCGCTCGGCGCCTTCGAACCCGGCAAGCTCGGGGCCGTCCAGCACGACCTCCGCCGTGGCCACCACGTGGAGAAGCTCGCCGCTGTCGTGGTCGATGAACAGCAGGCCCGCGCGCGGATGGGCCATCAGGTTGCCCAGCGTGTTGAAGAAGCGGTTGCCGTTGAAGTCGGGCACGGTGAGCACGCCACCCTCATCGACGCGGACGAAACCCGGACGGCCGCCGCGATGGGATACGTCGACGCCATGCGACCTCGCATCGGCATCGTCGCCGGCCGCCGCGCCTTCGGGATACGCCGTCGCGATGAAAAGCGTGTCTGCGCTGCCGATGAGCCGCTGCGCCGCCAGGTCGAGCGCGTCGAGCCGCTGCACGGGCGGACTGTCGTAGCGCGCGGCCTCGAACACGGGCTCCCGCGCCTGGATGTACCTCGGGCAGTTGCCAAAGCTCTGCTGCACCTCGACCATGAAGCCTGCGGCGTCGAGCGACGCGACCGTGCCGTTCATGCGGTTGCGCCGCCGCGTGTGCGGCTCGATGCCCAGCAGGCCGAGCGAAGCGCCCAGCGCGAGCTGGCCGGCCAGCGGATCGCCGGCCGCCGGCAGCGCGTCGATGCGCAGGTGCGTCGCATCGGGTGAATGCGCGAAGCCTGCGGGCGCCGCGAGCACGCTGGCCCAGGGCTGCAGGTTGGCGTCGAGGCTGCCGACCACGAGGAACGGCAATTGCGCGAAGAACTCGCGGTGCTGATCGGGCATGTAGTCGCGGATCACGCGCGGCCCTGCGGCCGCCATCTGTTCGCGCGAACCGGCCTGCACTTGCAGCGCGCGCTCGCCGGCGTGGAATGGCGCGGCGATCATTCAACTGCCGCCAGTCCGACCGGCGTGCGCACCATCGGCACGAAACCAGGCAAGGCCTCCACGCGTGCGAGCCAGGCGCGCAGATGCGGATAGGGTTCGAGCGACACGCGGCCTTCGGGCGCATGCGCGACGTAGGCGTAGTTCGCAATGTCGGCCAGCGTGGCGGACGGGCCGGCCAGAAAGGGCTGCTGCGCCAGGTGCATCTCCATCACCGAGAGCAGCGCGTGCGAACGCGTCACCGTCTCGGTCGGATCGGCGGCCAGGCCGAACAGCGCCATGACGCGCGCGGCAGCAGGGCCGCTGGCCAGCGGTCCGGCCGCCACCGAGAACCAGCGCTGCACCCGCGCCGCGCCCACCGGATCGCGCGGCATCCAGCGCGCCGGGTCGGGTGCATAGCGTTCGTTGAGGTAGACCAGGATGGCATTGGAATCGGCCTGCGTCACATCGCCGTCCTCGATCACCGGCACCTGGCCGAAGGGGTTGCGCGCCAGGAACTCGGGCGTGCGGTTGGCGCGCTGGCGCAGGTCGAGCTCGATCACCTCGAAGGGCAGGCCGAGCATCGAGAGAAACAGCCGCACCCGGTGCACATGGCCCGAGATGGCACTGCCGTAGAGCTTGATGGGTTGTGCGGGGCGGTTGGCAACGGTGTTCATGGGGCGTCCTTTGAAATGGCTGGGGTGCAGCCCCCATTCTTCTCTCTTGCAACAAATGAATGAATAGCCATTTTTGGATTTGAATACTGCGTTTTCCGGTTTAATTGCGGCATGGATCGTTTCAAGGCCATGCAAACCTTCGTGCAGATTGCCGAGCAAGGCAGCCTGACCCGCGCCGCCGAGGCGCTCGGCAGTTCGCTGCCCGCGGTGGTGCGCTCGCTCGCCGCGCTCGAGGCGCACCTGGGCGTGCGCCTGTTCCACCGCACCACGCGGCGCCTGTCGCTCACCGAGGAAGGCCGCAACTACCTGCCCAGCGTGCGCGAAGTGCTGCTCGCGGCCGACGCCGCAGACCTCGCGCTCACGGCCGAGGCCCGCGAGCCTGCGGGCCTGCTCACCATCACCGCGCCGGTGCTCTTCGGCCACATGTACGTGGCGCCCGCCATCACCCGCTTCATGAAGCGCTACGACAAGGTGCGCTGCAGCGTGCTGCTGTACGACCGCACGGTGAACCTGCTGGAGGAAAACATCGATGTCGGCATCCGCATCAGCCCGCTGCAGGATTCGTCGCTCGTGGCCCAGACGCTCGGCACCATCCGGCGCGTGGTGGCAGTAAGCCCCGATTACCTGGCGCGCCACGGCACGCCGCAGCATCCGCGCGACCTCGATGGCGCACCCTGCGTGCGCGGCCGCATCGACGCGCCACCGCAGTGGACGTTCCACGAGGGCGGCAAGACCCTCAGCGTGACGCCGAGCAACCGCCTCGAGTTCAACCACCTTGCACCCGCCATCGAGGCTTGCGCCGCGGGCATGGGCTTCGGCACCTTCTTCTCGTACCAGGTGCTGCCGCTTGTGGCGCAAGGACGCTTGAAACTGGTGCTGGAGGACTTCGAACCGCCGCCGCGGCCGGTGAGCGTGATCTATCCGAACGCACGGCTGCTGCCGGCCCGTACGCGGGCGTTCATCGACTGGATGAAGTCCGAGTTCACCGGACTGCGGATGTAGCTGCGCAGCTACAGCACGGCGGCGGACGCAGGCAGCGGCTTGCCCTCGCACAACGCCGCGGCGTCCGTCGACATGCCGCGCACCGCCTCTTCGATGCCGAGGTTCAGCGCCGCCATGAACTCGCCATTGCCGCTGGCCCAGTTGGTGCGCGTGCCCATGCCGTGGTACTGGCGCGAGACGACCGCGCCGCCGGGCAGGCGATAGCTCACCTCGAGCACGACGTGCGAAACGAGGTTGAGCCCCGCGGACCAGGCATGCGCGAGGCGCAGCGCCACCTCGGCCGTGACCTGCCGTGCGGCATCGGGCGAAGCCGGTGCGCCCGCGACGGTCCCGAACCCGTAGCGCTTCGCCGACAGCAGCGCGTCCCGTGTCCATGCCCCTGCATCGCCGCTCCTGAGCGACTGCACCGACCTCGGCGTGGCATGGACGGTCGGCATCATCAGGGTCAGGTTACCGGCATTCGCCTTGTTGCTGCGGGTGTCCTCGATCTTCGGAAGGTAGAGCGTGCAGCCCGGCGCGACCCGAAGGGATTCGACCGGTGGGCTGTTGGGGCGCTGCGCCGGCTCCGGCGCCTGTTCATAGACCATGCTCAGCGGCTCGCTCTCGGTCAGCGCGTGCGAGATGCCGGGCATGGCGCAGAGCGCGGACAAGGCTGCGGCGGCCATGGCGGCGCGTTGTTGTTGTTGCGGCTTCATGGCGCGGTGCTCCGGACCGTGTACATCGCGCCGTCCTGGTCGCGGAACACGACGCGACCGGGCTGCTCGTCGAAGCTCTGGCCGGCCAGGGTGACCCACGACCCGTTGACGTTGAAGCGGGAGGTCCTGATCGCGCCGGAGCGGGCACCGGCGAGGTCCATTCCCAGCACATGCAGGGTTTGCTTCACCGAATCGCGCATGACGGCCTTGAGCGCCTGGCCGTCGTTGGCGGTCAGCCGCCGGACGACCGTGGCGCGGGTGCCGCCGCCGACCGGGGTCTGGAAGATCGTGGCGGAACGGTACGAGGGCTCGCTGTTGCCGGCCTGCCAGAGAAAGGCCGACGTTCGCGTGGTGAAGGCCCCGAGCCCGGGCTCGAGCGCGTACTGCAACAGCAGCACCATGTAGGCGGGACCGGTCTTCGTGGCGGCGATGCGGGCCTCCTGCTCGGCCTTGAGCGGCATGCCTGCGAGAACCTGGGACGACGCGATCTTCAAGGGGAACGACGTCGGCTCGGCCAGCAGCTCGGCGAACGCCCGGGCGGCTTCGACGCGGTAGTCGTAATCGAGCAGGGGACCGACGGTGGCCTGTACCTCGGCGCTCATGTCCTTCTGCCGCGACTGCTGTACCGACGAATCGATCAGCGCGCCGATCAGGCCGCCGCCGGTGGCGGCGCTCACGCCGGGCGCCTGCGCCGAGAACATGAAGCTCTCCTGCGCGACGACCACCCGCACATCGACCTCCCGGACCTTCGCCCGGTCCGCCGCCGCGAGCGGCCGATGGAATTGCGCGCAGGCGCCGAGCAGCAGGACCACCGACAGCGCCAACAGGAAACGCAGCATCTTTGGGCCTCCCCCCGCAATATGCAACCGGGCGTCGATTGTGCCGGGAACTGCTCGCTACAGGCGCGGGTTGTCCATCGGTTGAAGCGATGGCGGCAGGCGCGGCGGGCCTGCGTCAGAATGCCTGCGTGCCCTCCTCGTCCTCCACGCCCCTCTTCCACGCCAGCCACCTCCACAAGCGCTACGGCGACACCACGGTCGTCGACGACCTGTCGTTCGAGATCGCGCCCGGCGAGTGCCTCGGCGTGATCGGCCCGAACGGGGCCGGCAAGACCACCACGATCCGCATGTGCCTGGGCCTCACCACGCCCGACGGCGGCGACATCTCCGCGCTGGGCCTGCAGATGCCGCGCGATGCGCTGGCCATCAAGGCGCAGCTCGGCGTGGTCACGCAGTTCGACACGCTCGACCCCGATTTCAGCTGCGCCGAGAACCTCGTGGTGTACGGCCGCTACTTCGGTTTCAGCAAGGCGCATGTGCGCGAGCGCGTGCCGCAGCTGCTGGAGTTCGCGGCGCTCTCGCACAAGGCGGATGCGAGGCCGGGCGAGCTGTCGGGCGGCATGCGGCGGCGGCTGTCGCTGGCCCGTGCGCTGGTGAACGACCCCAAGCTGCTGCTGCTCGACGAGCCGACCACCGGGCTCGACCCGCAGGCGCGGCACCTGATGTGGGAGCGGCTGCAGGTCCTGCTGCAGCAAGGCAAGTCCATCCTCCTGACCACGCACTTCATGGACGAGGCCGAGCGCCTGTGCTCCCGCCTGCTGGTGCTCGACCATGGCCGCAAGATCGCGGAAGGACGGCCGCGCGACCTGATCGCCGAGCACCTGGAGCCCGATGTGGTCGAGGTGTATGGCAACGGCGCACTGTCGCTGGCCGAATCGCCCGAACTCAAGGCGATGGCGGCGCGTGTGGAGGTGAGCGGGGAGACGGTGTTCTTCTACACGCAGGATGCGCGGCGCCTGCTCGATGCATTGACGCGGCACAGCGGCCTGCGCACCTTCCATCGGCCCGCGAACCTCGAAGACCTTTTCCTCAAGCTCACGGGTCGGCAGATCCGTGAAGACGGCTAGGCCCGGACCATGAATACGACAACCGCAACCACGGCTGCAGCAGTGGCAGCACCGCCCCCGCCTTCCGTGTGGCGTCCGCCAGAAATCTCGCTGCGCTGGTGGCCCGTGTTCCTGCGCAACCTGCTGGTGTGGCGCAAGCTCGCGATCCCCAGCCTGATCGGCAACATCGCGGAGCCCTTGATCTGGCTCGTGGCCTTCGGCTACGGGATGGGCGCGCTGGTGGGGCAGGTGTCGGTGGACGGCGTGAAGGTGCCCTACATCCTGTTCCTGGCCAGCGGGTCGATCTGCATGAGCGCGATGAATGCGGCCAGCTTCGAGGCGCTTTACTCGGCCTTCTCGCGCATGCATGTGCAGAAGACCTGGGACGGCATCATGAATGCGCCTGTCGGTCTGGACGACATCGTGCTGGCGGAGATGCTGTGGGCCGCCTTCAAATCGATCTTCACGGTCACGGCGATCCTGTTCGTGATGCTCGGCCTGGGCATCAGCCACAGCCCGAAGCTGGTGGTCGCGTGGATGGTGCTCATCGGGGCCGGCATCACCTTCTCGTCGATCGCGCTGATCTTCAATGCGCTGGCGAAGGGCTACGACTTCTTCACCTACTACTTCACGCTGTTCATGACGCCGATGATGTTCCTGAGCGGCGTGTTCTTTCCGCTCGAGCAGCTGCCTTCGGCGGTGAGGGCCGTGGCGGCGTGGCTGCCTCTGACCAATGCGGTGGCGCTGGTGCGGCCGCTCTTCATGGACCAGTGGCCGGCCGACTGGTGGCTGCATGCGGCCGTGCTGGCCGTGTATGCGGTCGCAGCGTTCTGGATTGCGCTGGCACTGACCCGCAAGCGGTTTCGAGGCTGAAGCCTTGAGGAATGCGGGTCGCCGGAGCGGCGATCGCGTCGACGGTGTGATCGCTCAGAGCACTTGTTGATCGGCCGCAAACCAGCAGCGTGCCCTCGTGCGCAGGGCACCGGGTGCTCCCCGCAGCGAAATAAAGGAGGAGCGAAGCGGGGGACATTCGCGGAGGGGAGTACCCGGTGTCCTGTGCACGCACCCCGAACAACAACCCCAGCCTTCGTTCCAGTCTCATGCGATGCGGGTCAAGCGCCAGCGCGGTGGGAAACCAAAAATGGATGTTTTCAAATTACATTGCACGCAATTTAATTGTTCGCTACAATTCAGTCCATGCGCTCCCACACCGTATCCACCGACGACATGCTCAAGCTGGACAACCAGCTCTGCTTCGCGGTCTATTCCGCCTCGTTGGCCATGACCCGCCTCTACAAGCCGGTGCTGGAAAAGCTGCAGCTCACCTACCCCCAATACCTCGTGATGCTCGCCCTCTGGGAGCAGGACGGCCCCATGGTCTCCGAGCTCGGCGAACGCCTCTCGCTCGACTCCGGCACGCTCACCCCGTTGCTCAAGCGGCTCGAAGCCAACGGCTACGTCGCCAGAGTGCGTGACGTCGCCGACGAGCGCCGCGTGCACATCACCCTCACCGCCGCCGGCCGCAAGCTCAAGGCTCGTGCCGCCAACGTGCCCGAGTGCCTGATGGCCGCCGCCCAGTGCTCGGTGCCCGAACTGATTTCGCTCACCCAGCAGATCCAGGCCCTGCGCGACCGCATCAAGAAAGCGGCCTGACAGGCACCCCAGGTTTTCTCCCCGCTTCGATCGAAAAAGAGAGAAGCATTTCCAACCCTCCCTCCATCATCAAAGGAATCACCATGACCACCAAGCTCGACAAAGTGCTCTACACCGCAGAAGCCCACACCGTCGGCGGCCGTGACGGCGCCGGCAAGTCCAGCGACGGCGCCATCGACGTCAAGCTGAGCTCGCCCGGCTCGGGCAAGCCCGGCACCAACCCCGAGCAACTGTTCGCGGTCGGCTACGCCGCCTGCTTCATCGGTGCGATGAAGGCCGTCGGCCCGAAGATCGGCGTCAAGGTGCCCGAAGACGTGGCGATCGACTCGAAGGTTTCCCTCGGCCCGACGAACGGCGGCGCCGCCTACGGCATCTCGGTCCAGCTGGCGATCACGCTGCCCGGCCTCGACGCGGACCAGAAGCAGAAGCTGGTCGACGCGGCTCACCAGGTCTGCCCCTACTCGAACGCAACCCGCGGCAACATCGACGTCGAACTCACGATCGTCTGATTCCGCGCCCAGCGCAGCAAGGAGCGCCCCGGCCACAAGCCGGGGCGCTTTTTTCATGGCCGCCGTTGTCTCACGAGTGACGCGAAAAGGAACAACGCGATAGCGCCTTTCATCAAGCTTGGCTAATGTGCCGCAAGCCCCCCGAAACTCACACCACCGTGGAGATCGACACCATGAGCACCACCACCAGCTTCCTCATCCGCAAGGACCAGCTCCCCACCACGCGCCTGAGCACCACCACCGACCAGCCATTGACGGATGGCCAGGTGCGCGTGCGCATCGACAGCTTTGCGCTCACCTCCAACAACATCACCTACGCCGCCTTCGGCGATGCGATGAGCTACTGGCAGTTCTTCCCCTCCGGCGAGGAGGGCTGGGGCAGCATCCCGGTATGGGGCTTCGCGAGCGTGGTGCAGTCGCTGCACCCCGGCGTGGCGGTGGGCGAACGGCTCTACGGCTACTGGCCGATGTCGTCGAGCGCGGTGCTGAGCCCCGACCGCCTCTCGCCCGCGCGCTTCACCGACGCCGCCCCGCACCGCGCCGAACTGCCCGCGGTCTACAACCAGTACTTCCGCTGCAATGCCGATCCGCTCTACACCGCGGACACCGAAGACCTGCAGGCATTGCTGCGCCCGCTGTTCATCACCTCGTGGCTGATCGACGACTTCATGGCCGACAACGATTTCTTCGGCGCCAACACCCTGCTGCTGTCGAGCGCATCGAGCAAGACGGCCTACGGCACGGCGTTCCAGCTGCACCAGCGAAAAGGCATCGAAGTGATCGGCCTGACCTCGCCCGCCAATGTGGCCTTCTGCGAGAGCCTGGGCTGCTACGACCGCGTGGTGACCTACGACGCGCTCGGCACCATCGCGGCCGACACGCCCTGCGTCTACGTCGACTTCGCCGGCAACGGCGAGCTGCGCAATGCCATCCACGGGCGCTTCGCGAACCTCAAGTACAGCTGCTCGATCGGCGGCACGCACGTCGAGCAGCTCGCGTCCAAGGGCGCGGGCAAGGACCTGCCGGGCCCGCGCGCCACGCTGTTCTTTGCGCCGGCGCAGATCAAGAAGCGCACCGCCGAATGGGGCGCCGACGAATTCGGCCGGCGCATGGTGGCCGCCTGGCACGACTTCCTCGCCACGGTGACCGACGCGAAGAACCCCTGGCTGCGTGCCGAGCGCCACCACGGCGGCGAGGCCGTGCAGGCGGCCTACGCGCAGGTGCTGGCCGGCAAGGGCGACCCGCGCATCGGGCATATCCTTTCGCTTTACAAACAACCCGGCGGGCTGTAACAGCGAAAGGGGCGGGGGTAGCGACAATCGCTGCATGACCCTTTCCCCCGCAGCGCCCGCCAACACACATCCTTACGAGAGCCTCACGCCCGACGTGGTGCTCGACGCGCTCACGACGCTCGGCCTGCACGGCGACGGCCGGCTCACCGGCCTGAATTCCTATGAAAACCGGGTCTACCAGGTGTACCTGGAAGACCCGGCCCCGCATCCGGCGGTGGTGGTCAAGTTCTACCGCCCCGGGCGCTGGAGCGAGGCCGAGATCCTCGAAGAGCATGGCTTCTCGCTCGAACTGGCCGCAGCCGAGGTGCCGGCCGTGGCCCCGCTGGCCTTCGACGGCAAGACCCTGCACTACCACGCCGGCTTTGCCTTCAGCGTGAGCCCCTACCGCGGCGGCCGTGCGCCCGAGCTCGACAACTTCGAGGTGCTCGAATGGGTGGGCCGCTTTCTGGCGCGCATCCACACCGTGGGCAGCGCCAAGCCTTTCGAGGCCCGCCCCGCGCTCGATCTGCAGACCTTCGGCCTCGATTCGCGCGACTGGCTGCTGGAGAACGACAAGATCCCGCTCGACATGCAGCGCGACTGGGAAAAGATCTGCAACCAGGCGCTGGACATGGTCCGCGCGACCGCCCTCGCGCTGCAGCCGCCGGCCTCCGACTTCAAGCCGCGCAAGCTGCGCCTGCACGGCGACGTGCACCCCGGCAACATCCTGTGGACGCCCACCGACCGCCCCGGCGGCGGCCCGCACTTCGTCGACCTCGACGACGCCCGCACCGGCTTTGCGGTGCAAGACCTCTGGATGCTGCTGTCGGGCGACCGTGCGCAGCGCACCTCGCAGCTGTCGGGCCTGCTCGACGGCTACGAGCAGTTCCGCGAATTCGACCGGCGCGAATTGGCACTGATCGAGCCGCTGCGTACGCTGCGGCTCATCCACTACAGCGCGTGGCTGGCGCGCCGCTGGGAAGACCCCATCTTCCCGATCAACTTCCCGTGGTTCGGGTCGAGCGACTACTGGAAGGGGCAGATTCTCGTGCTGGAAGACCAGTGCGAGCAGATGGCGGAGGAGCCCCTCTACGCCTGAGGCTCGGCGGCAGCCGCGAGGCTCTCCGCCACGCCCTGCAGCAGCCGTTCGACCAGCACGTTCGGCGGCCCGGTGCGCCACACACCGTAGGCCTCCGACTGCACCACCGCCCGGTCGAGCGGCCGGAACACCGCTCCACGCAAGGCCGAATGCCGCATCGCCTGCGGCACGAGCGCCACGCCCATGCCCTGCGACACCAGCGAGACCACGGCCAGCCAGTGGCGCACCTCGTGCCGCACCTCGGGCAGGAAGCCCGCGTCGGCGCAGATCGACAGGATGCGCTCGTGGTAATCAGGCGAGGCTTCGCGCGAGAACAGCACGAAAGGCTGGTCGCGCAGGTCGGCCGGGGCCAGCACACGCTTGCGCGCCAGTGCGTGGCCCGCGGGCAGGCAGCAGACGAAGGGCTCCGACAGCAGCAGCCGGTGCTGCAATTCGGGCGGCACGCGGTGCGTGTGGGCAAAGCCGAGATCGAGACGGTCGTTCAGCAACTCGGCAATCTGCACGCCGGAGTTGAGCTCGCTCAAGGTGACACGCACCGCCGGGTGCTTCGCCTGAAAGGCGCGCAGCGCCTGCGGCAGCCCCCGGTAAAGCATCGCACCCACGAAGCCGATGCGCAGCCGGCCCGCCGAGCCCGCGGCCACATCGCGCGCCTCCAGCGCGGCCTCTTCCGCCTGCTGCAGCAGCCGCCGCGCCGAGATGCGCAGCGCCTCGCCCGCCTGCGTGAGCCGCACCTCCTTGCTGTTGCGCTCGAACAGCCGCGCGCCCACCGATTCCTCGAGTTGGCGGATGGCCACCGACAAGGGCGGCTGCGAGATCGACAGGCGCCGCGCGGCGCGTCCGAAGTGCAGCTCCTCGGCCAGCACGGAGAAGTAGCGCAGGTGTCGCAATTCCATGAATAGGCAAATCGAATCGAACAAGACCAATTCGATATTAGACACAGATCGTCGTGGCTTCAACAATGCGGCGAACCAGGAGACAAACGCATGGCCCAGAACGACGCCACCGCCGCAACCGCCGCGCCAGAAGCCGCGCACGCCCATCCGATTCCCGACCGCCACGGGCAGAACCTCTTCACGGCCGACCTCGAGCTGCACGCCCTGCTCGCGCTCTACCTGCCCGAAGACCTGCGGCGCCACATGCGGCCGCATTTCGAGCGCCTCGGCGGCCTCGCGGGCGGCCTGCTCGACGAACTGGCCGGCACCGCCGACCGCAACCCGCCCACGCTGAAGCAGCGCACCCGCACCGGGCTCGACGAGCAGAAAGTGATCAAGCACCCGGCCTACGTGGAGATGGAGCGCCTCGCGCTCAGCGAATTCGGCCTGGCCGCGATCTCGCACCGCGACGAGACGCTGGGCTGGAAGGGCAAGATGCCGCCGCTGGTCAAGTACGTGCTGACCTACCTGTTCGTGCAGGCCGAGTTCGGCCTGTGCTGCCCGGTCTCGATGACCGACTCGCTCACGCGCACGCTCAAGAAGTTCGGCAGCCCCGGGCTGGTCGCGCGCTTCCTGCCGCGCCTGACCTCGCTCGACTTCGACGAACTCGCGCAGGGCGCGATGTTCATGACCGAGCAGGCCGCGGGCTCCGACATCGCGGCCACCGCGACGATGGCGCGGCAGGAGGCCGACGGCCGCTGGCGCATCACCGGCGACAAGTGGTTCTGCTCCAACCCCGACGCCGACTTCGCGATGGTGCTCGCGCGCGCCGAGGGCGGCGCGACGGGCATGAAGGGCGTGTCGCTGTTCCTGCTGCCGCGCCGGCTCGAAGACGGCAGCCTCAACCACTACCGCATCATCCGCCTGAAGGACAAGCTGGGCACGCGCTCCATGGCCAGCGGCGAGATCCGGCTCGAAGGCGCGGTCGCCTGGCTCGTCGGCGAGGAAGGCCGCGGCTTCGTGCAGATGGCCGACATGGTGAACAACTCGCGCCTGTCGAACGGCGTGCGCGCCGCCGGCCTGATGCGCCGCGCGGTGGCCGAGGCCGAGTACATCGCCTCCGAGCGCCGCGCCTTCGGCCGCACGCTCGACCAGATGCCGCTGATGCAGCGCCAGCTCGACAAGCTGCGCCTGCCGTCCGAGCAGGCCCGCACCATGGTGTGCCAGACCGCACTGGCGCTGGCCCGCTCCGATGCCAACGAGGCCGACGCCTATGCGCTGCTGCGCATCCTCACGCCGCTCATCAAGTTCCGCGCCTGCCGCGATGCACGCAAGGTGACGGGCGACGCGATGGAAGTGCGCGGCGGCTGTGGCTACATCGAGGAATGGAGCGATCCGCGCCTCGTGCGCGATGCGCACCTGGGCTCGATCTGGGAAGGCACGAGCAACATCGTGGCGCTGGACGTGATCCGCGCCGTGAAGCGCGAGGGCTCGCTGCCGGTGCTGCGCGCGCACTGCGAAAAGCTGCTCGGCGACGCGGCGCTGCCACCCGCCTTCGCCAAGGCGCTGCGCGATGCGCTGGCCCGTGCCGCCGCATTGGCCGAGACCGCAGCACGCGAAGGCGGCGATGTGCTGGCGCGCCAGGCCGCCTCGGCGCTCTACCACTGCACCAGCGCCATCGCGATGGCGTGGGAGGCCGCAGGCACCGGTTCGGCCGCGCGCCTGCGCTGGGCCCAGCTGGTGCTGCTGCACCGCGTTCTGCCGCGCGACCCGCTCGCGCCCGACGCCATGCCCGCGGACTGGAACGACACCGCAACGCACGCCGCCGAAGCCAACGCCTGATTCACAGAACAACGGAGACATCACCTTGCGACACCTCACCCACTTCTTCGCCGCCGTCACGGCCTGCGCCGCGCTCTTGAGCGCACCCATTGCGCAGGCCCAGGCCCCCTTCCCCTCGAAGCCCCTGATGCTGGTCGTGCCCTTCCCGCCCGGCGGCCCGACCGACGCGATGGCGCGCACGCTGGCCGCCGAGATGAAGGACCGCCTCGGCCAGCCCATGATCGTGGAGAACCGCGCGGGCGCCGGCGGCAACATCGGCGCCGAGTACGTGGCGCGCGCCGAAGCCGACGGCCACACGCTGCTGTTCGGCACCTCGGGCCCGCTCGCCATCAACGCAAGCCTCTACCGCAAGGTCAACTACGACCCGGCGAAGAGCTTCGCGCCGGTGATCCAGGTCGGCTACCTGCCGAACATCCTGGTGGTGAACCCGGCGCTGCCGGTGAAAGACGTGCGCGAGCTGGTGGCATACGCCAAGGCCAACCCCGGCAAGCTCAGCTACGCCTCGTCGGGCAACGGCGCCTCGTCGCACCTCGCGGGCGTGCTGTTCAACTCGGTGGCCGGCACCGACCTGCAGCACATTCCCTACAAGGGCACCGGCCCCGCACTCAACGACCTGCTCGGCAACCAGGTCAGCATGACCTTCACCGACATCCTCACCGCCCTGCCCTACGTCAAGGCCGGCAAGCTGCGCGCATTGGGCGTGGCGACGGCCGCCCGCTCGCAGGCGCTGCCCGATGTGCCGACGATCTCGGAGCAGGGCTTCAAGGGCTACGACGTGAGCGTGTTCTTCGGCATCGTGGCACCGGCCGGCACGCCGGCAGACCGTGTGACGAAGCTCAACCATGCATTTGCCGAAGTGCTGAACTCGCCGAAGGTCAAGCAGATGTTCGCGGCACAGGGACTCGAAGCCTCGGCGGACACCTCGCCGCAGAAGCTCGGCCAGTTCATCGCGAGCGAATCGGCCAAGTGGAAGGACGTCGTGAAGAAGTCGGGCGCGCAGCTCGACTGATCGCGAAATACGGAAGATCGACATGACATCTGCCCAAGGCGCCCTCGCGGGCATCCGCGTCCTCGACATCTCGCGCATCCTCGGCGGCCCGTACTGCGGCCAGATCCTCGGCGACCACGGCGCCGACGTGCTCAAGGTGGAGCCGCCGCAGGGCGACGACACGCGCACCTGGGGCCCGCCCTTCAAGGACGGCGTGGCCTCCTACTACCACGGGCTCAACCGCAACAAGCGTGTGCAGCACCTGGATTTCTCCACCGGGGAAGGCCGCGAGGCGCTGCTCGCGCTGGTGGCCGAGGCCGACGTGCTGATCGAGAACTTCAAGACCGGCACGATGGAGCGCTGGGGCATCGGCTACGAGACGCTGTCGCAGCGCTTTCCGCGCCTCGTGTGGTGCCGCGTCTCGGGCTTCGGTGCCGACGGCCCGCTGGGTGCGCTGCCCGGCTACGACGCCGCGGTGCAGGCCATGACCGGCATCATGAGCATCAACGGCGAAGCCGATGGCGGACCGCTGCGCGTGGGCCTGCCGGTGGTCGACATGGTGACCGGGCTCAACGCGGTGATCGGCGTGCTGCTCGCGCTGCAGGAGCGCCAGCGCAGCGGGCGCGGCCAGTTCGTCGAAGCAGCGCTGTACGACAGCGGCCTCTCGCTGCTGCATCCGCATGCGGCCAACTGGTTCATGGATGGCACGGCGCCGCGCCGCACGGGCAACGCGCATCCCAACATCTACCCCTACGACGCGCTGGCCACCGGCACCGACCCGGTGTTCGTGGCGGTGGGCAACGACCGCCAGTTCGCGAGCCTGTGCCGCTGCATCGGCCTGCCCGAGCTGGCCGACGACCCGCTCTACCGCACGGCCGGTGCGCGCTCGGTGCATCGCGACGGACTCAAGCAGCGGCTCGAAGCGGCGATGGCCACCTTCGACGGGCGTGCGCTGGTCGACCAGCTGATGGCAGCCGGCGTGCCCGCCGCACCGGTGCTGCCGGTGGCCGATGCGCTGCAGCACCCGCACACGCTGCACCGCGAGATGGTGGTCGAGATGGAAGGCGGCTACCGCGGCATCGGCGCGCCGGTGAAGCTGAGCCGCACGCCCGCGAGCTACCGGCATGCGCCGCTGACGCCGGGCACGGCGTTCCTGCCCGCGGACGATTCAGCGAAGCACTGAACGGCCGCGGCCGATGCCGTAGTAGGCGATGCCGGCGGCTTCGACCTCGGCGGCGTCATAGATATTGCGGCCGTCGAAGAGCGCCGGCGTTTTCAGGGCGTTTGCGATGCGTGCGAAATCGGGCCGTCGGAACGCAGGCCATTCGGTCACCAGCGCCAGCACGTCGGCGCCTTCCAGCGTTGCCTCGGGCGTGTCGCACCACTGCACGTCGCCACGCCCGCCGACGATGGCGCGCGCATTCGGCATGGCCGCCGGATCGTGGACCCGCACGCGCGCACCGGCGGCCCACAGGCGCTCCAGCAGCACCAGGCTCGGCGCGTCGCGCATGTCGTCGGTGTCGGGCTTGAAGGCCAGGCCCCAGAGGGCGATGGTCTTGTGCGCGATGTTGCCCTCGAAATGGTGCGTCATCAGGTCGAACAGGCGGCCCTTCTGCTCGTGGTTCGTGGCCTCGACGGCCGAGAGGATGCGCAGCGCATGGCCCTCGCGGTCGGCCGCATGCCGCAGTGCCCGCACGTCCTTCGCAAGGCACGATCCGCCGTAGCCTGCGCCCGCCTGCAGAAAGTCGGGGCCGATGCGCCGGTCCGAGCCGATGCCGCGCCGCACCATCTCGATGTCGGCGCCCGCATGCTCGGCCACGCGCGCCATCTCGTTCATGAAGCTGATGCGGGTGGCGAGCATCGCGTTGGCGGCGTACTTGGTGAGTTCGGCGGAGCGGCGGTCCATCGCCAGCAATTGCCTCGGGTCGCGCACGAAGGGTCGGTAGAGCCGGGTCAGCAAGCCGATGGCTTCAGGGTCTGCAGCACCGAGCACGACACGGTCGGGCTGCCGGCAGTCGCGCACGGCCGAGCCTTCGCGCAGGAACTCGGGGTTCACGGCCACCGCGATGCGATGAGCCGCACCGCGTTGCGAGAGCACCTCCTGCAACAGGGCCTCGACCTGTTCCGCGGTGCCGACGGGGGCGGTGGACTTGCAGACGACCAGCCCATCGCGGTCGCGATGCCGCCCGATGCTCCGTGCGACGGCCATCACATGCTGGAGATCGACACGGCCCTCGGCATCGGCCGGCGTATGGACCACGATGAAGAGAACCTCCCCATGCAGGCTCGCGATACGCTCGTCGGCCGTGAACCGCAGCATCCCCGCGGCGAGGCCGGCCGCCACCAGCGCCTCCAGCCCCGGCTCGTGCAGCGGCATCCGGCCCTGCTGCAATCCTTCGATCCGGGTGGCGTCCGCGTCTGCGCAGAGCACCTCGTGCCCCGCCTCGGCCAGGCACGCCGCGAAGGTCAGACCGACATAGCCGGCGCCGAAGATGCTCACTTTCATGCGTGCCCCCGCCGCTCAAGGCACTGGCCGCGGCGGCGGTTGTGAGATAAAAGCAGGATGGAAGCCTTCAAAACAATGTCCGGACAGGAAAATTCGATGATGCCCGATCAAGTTGCCGCACGCACTGCGCTGGTCCTGGAGACCAACAACCTGCGCGGCGGAGCGGATGCCGAGGCCGCCGCCAGCACGAGCCTGCAGCGCCTGGTCGCCCTGCTGGCGAAGCAGCAACTGCCGCTCACGGCGCTGGCGCAGGTGGTCATCACGCACGACGGCCTGAGCGCCGCATCGTGCGAGGCCGTGACGGCGCTGGCGGGCCGCCCCGTCGACTTCGTGCGCATCGATGCCGCCACCGGCTACTACGACGCCAAGAACGTCGGCTTCGCGGCCACCGACGCCGCGCGCTGCGACCACGTGGTGTTCGCCGATGCCGACTGCCTGCCCGCCGACGACTGGCTGCTGCAGATGCTCCTGCCGTTCACGCGCACCGACCCGCCCGCCGTGGTGGCCGGCCGCACCAGCTATGCCGCCAACATCGTCGGCACCGCGCTGACGACCATCGACTTCATGTACTTCCCCAACGCCGGCCATGCGGGCGCCACGAGCAACTTCTACGCGAACAACGTGGCCTTTCGTCGCGATGTGTTCGAGCAGCACAGCTACCAGGCACTGGCCGGCGTGTACCGCGCGCACTGCCAGGTGCTGGGCATGCGGCTGAAGGCGGCGGGCGTTCCGGTCCATTACGCGGCGGCGGCCCACACCGAGCACCGCCTGCCCGACACGCGCGCCGAGGCGCTGAAGCTGCGGTGGATGCGCGGGCAGGACACGTATTCGCTCACGCCGCACCTGCTGCGCAGCTATGTGTCGGCGCGCTGGCAGTGGCTGGCCAAGAGCGGGCCGATCGGTCCGCTGTGCGTGCTGTTCACACGGCTTGGCTTCAGCGTGCGCGCGCTCAATCACCAGGACCTGCCGCCGCTGCGCGGCGTGCGCTGGGTGGCCGGCGTGGCGTTGATCGTGGGCTTTTCGGTCATCGACATGCTGGGTGCGTTCGCGCGCGGCATCGGCTTGCACACGACAGGCCGAGAGAACGCCGATGCACAGGCGCTCTCATACCACCGCCCCTGACAGCACTCGAACAGAACAACAACAAACAAAACCATGCGCATCCATCCATCGCTCTCCCTTCGCAGCATGACCTGGGGTCTTGCGCTCGCCGGCCTGTGCGCCACGGCCGCCGCAGCCGACTTCACCGGCCGCGGCGTCTTCAACTTCAAGTCCGACAGCGGCTGCCCGTTCGGCGCGCTCGCGGCGGCCGACGACTGCAACCGCCTGGCCCTCGACGACGCCGACACGCGCGCTTCGCTCGACAGCGCCGCGCACACCATCCGCTTTGCCAACCCGCGCAGCTACGGCGAGAAGACCATCGTGGGCGATGTGCTGCTGCAAGGCTCCGGCCAGTCGCGCAGCGGGCAGCGCGTGCCGCTGACCTTCCATGCGCTCCTGAGCCGCTCGGGCAACGCGTGGTCGGTGAGCAGCCATGCGCATTCACCCATCGGCGACGAGTTCAGCGACATCCGGATCGATCCGTACCAGGTCGTGGTGATCGAGGGGAGCGCCGAACGCGTGGTCTTCACGCCCGCGCAGATCAGCGAGACGCTCGCCAAGCCTTCGCTCGCCGCGCGGCTTGCGAACGAGTTCGTTCAGGTCCAGGACAACCGCACGGGCGGCGCGAAGGATGCGGACATCACCATCGGGCTCGGCCTGAGCAAGGCCTCGAAGTCGGTGGCGCGCGCGCGCTTCCATGCGCCTTCCGCCAAGGGACTCCAGCTCGCCGAGGCCATGCAGCAGGGCAACTGGACGCTCGAGCTCCAGGCCCTGAGCGGGCAGATCCCTCGCGAGGTGGTGCAGCGCGACCTGTTCCTGTTCGGCCTCGAATCGCAATCGGCGTTGCAGCCGCTCCTGCAGCGCGGCTTCAAGAAGAACGAGAAGCTCGTGCTCGGTGCCACGAACGGCAAGGGCTATGTGCGGTACGACGGACAGCAGCGCGAATTCGCCGGGGCCGATGCATCGGCGCGCGCCTTCCTGCAGGACAGCTTCATCGGCCTCGTGCTGGGCTGGCAGCAACAGCAGCAGCCCGTGAAAGCCAAGGCCGATGGCCGCTGACGCGTCCCTGCCAGCGGCCGGCTTCGAGTGCCTCGCGCCGCCGCAACTGAGCGGCTGGCCGGCGCTGCAGGCCCGGCTGGTGCACCACGTCAAGCGTGCCGCATTGCGCCAGATGCACGCGAGCCGCGCCGGCGAAGTGCTGCTGCTGCGCCTCTACCTGGTCGGCGAGGAATCGTCCGAGCAGGCCCTGCAGCGCGAACTGCGCACCAGCGCGCCCGGCTGGCTCACGCGCCAGCTCGACCAGCACCTGGCCGACGAGCAGCTGCATGCACGCCTCTTCGCCAACGCCATCGTCGAACGCGGCGGCAGCGCGCAGGCGGCCGCATCTCTCGAGGAAGCGCCCGGGGAAGCATCGCAGCCCGACTGGCTGAGCCGGCGCAAGCTCGCGCGCTGGCAGCGCCTGATCCGGCGCCATGCGCCGCACTTCTCGCACGGCGGGCTCGTGCCGGCCTATGCCATCGGCCTCTGTGCCGAGCAGATGGCCTCGCGCATCCTGCAGCGCCATTGCGCACTGATCGGCCCGCAGCACGCGCTGCACCCGCTGCTCACGCGCGTGCTCGCCGACGAAGACCGCCACGTCCGCCTGTGCAGCCACACGCTGCAGCGCTGCGTGGCGCCGCACGAGCAGGCACGGCTGGCGCAGCTGATGCGCGAGGTGCGCGACACCGAGCGCGGCTTCGGCATCACCGGTGCGCTGGGCATGTACGCCGCCGGCCTGGCCCTGCGCCTGCGCCCCGGCAGCGCGCGACCCGTGGCTGCCTGATTCGATGCCGCCGCGCATCGTCTACCTCGCGACCGCGGACGCGCGCGGCCACCTGATGCGCGCGCAGTTGCTCGCGCACGCGCTGCGGGCCGCGGGCGCCGACGTGCAGGTGCTCACCACCTCCGACGAGGGCGCACGCTTCCTCGCCGGCTTCGGCATCGAGGCGCCCGTGCTCTCGCGCCACTACGCGGTGCAGTTCGACAGCCAGCAGAACATGCTGCGCCGCGAGACCGACCGCAACGTCGCGCACTACGTGTTCCGCCCCGGGCGCATGCTGCGCGACATCGTGCGGCTGCGCGCCTGGTTCCGCGAGGCGGACCTGGTGGTGAACGACTCCTTCCACCCCGCACTGCTGTTCATGGGCTGGATGCCGGGCTGGCGGCACAAGGTGGTCCATGTCTACGGCGCCAGCCTGCGGCATGCGCTCGAAGGCAATTTCAGCGGACGGATGCCGGGCTGGATGGCGAACGTGTTCGGCCGCATCGTGGCGTGGCAGATCGACCGCAGCCGCGCGCGCATCGCGCACGACTTCGCCTACGGCGAGCCGCAGCACGACGGCCGCGGCGGACATCGGCTCGCCACGCCGGTGGCGGTGATGGGGGTCGACACGGAAGCGCACGACGACCTGGCGCCCCAGGCCGCGGTCTATCTCAATCCGCATTTCGAGGAGGCCGCGCTGGCCGACGGCCTGGAGCGGGGGCTGGCCGACGCCGGCGTGCCGGCGCACCTTGTCGGCGAAGGCTATGCGCACCGCGCGGGTTGGCACGCGCAGGACGAGCACTGGATCGAGATGGCCGCACGCAGCGCCTTCATCGTCTCGGCCCCGGGCATGGCGGCGCTGTCGATCGCGGCGGTCTACCGCAAGCCGATCCTTCTGCTGCTGACCGACCAGCCCGAGCAGGCGATCAATGCGGGGCGCGCCGCGCAACTGGGGCTGCTCCACCGCACCGTGACATGGCACGGCCGCACCGGGGATTTCGCGCGGGCCGTGACGGCGGCGGCTGGCGAACTGCTCGCGCTCGCCGGCAATGGCGACAGCAAGAGCCATGGCGCCGGTGCGGCGCAGGGGCGCGAGGCCGCCGTTGCCCGCCTGCAGCACTGGACGGCGCTGCTCTCCCGCCTCGCGGCGCCGGCTACCCGGTAACCCCGCGGGCCGAGTCGCGCAGCGCGCGAAACACCCGGGCCAGCGCGCGCACCGGCCGCATCTCCGACCACTGCATGGACGACTTCGGCGGTGGCATCGAGACCACGCCCCGGGCCGTGCGCAGCGACACCTGCAGCTTCCTGATGGTGAAGCCCGGCTTGGCGGCCGCCCTGCGCACGCCGCCGCTGCTCGCATCGGCAACGACGAACTGCAGCACCAGGCATTTCCGCCCTGCCGTGGGCTGCACTTCGAACACCAGGCTGCGCCGCCGGGCGCCGGTGGTGCAGGACTTGGCCAGGACCATGCCGTCGAACATCGCGTGGACGCTCGTGGCCTTGGTGCTGCTGCGGTAGTCGATGCGGACTTCGAGGCGGTGCGGCTGCCGGTGCGACAACGTGTTCGGCAGCGACGGCAGCGGAACCACGAGGCAGGCGAGTTCGCCGGCGCTCTTCGCGCCCTCCGCCTCGGGCGCCGACCAGCCGTGGCTGAGCCAGCCCGTGGCGGGGCTGCCCGGATGGAACAGGTAGGGGCGGCTCAGTTGCAGCTCGGGCACGTCGCGCAGGCCGCGGCTCTGGTCGTCGAAGCCCCAGCGGGTCATGAAGGCCCGGTCGATGGCGGCGGCGGGCCATGCCGCGAAATGGCGCCGAGCGGCATCGCCGCCCTCGCCGCCGCAGACGGTGGCCATGAAATCCATTGCGCCGATCCCGGCCCCGACGGGTATCCACGCCGAACACGCCACCGGCAGCTGCCCCGCCGCATTGCGGTCGGCCCGGATCAGGGCATGCGCGGGCTTGCGGAAATAGCGCGCCTCGGTCAGCACGCTCGACGACAGGCTGGCGGCGAAGTGCACGTTCGCCGCCGACAGCAGCGCATAGGTGTTCTCGTGGGTCCACGCCACATTGGGAATGGCCCGCGCGATCGGCGCCAGGTCGTGCAGCGCGGGCTCGTAGGGATGCGGCTTGACGACCAGCAGATCGACACCCTGCGCCAGTTCGCGCAGCGGCGCGATGACGCTCGCGGGGTGCATGGTGCGCCCGCCGCTGACCAGCGACAGGTCGACCAGGCTCTGCCCGAAGAAGAGCCCGACGCGCAGCCGCGGGTCGAACAGGGAAGGCGCGCCATGCCGCGCGAAAAATCCCTTGAGCGCAGCCGCATGGTTCCAGAACACTTCCTCCTCCACGCGGCGGGCCTGCAGCGCCGCCTCGATGACCGGATCGTTGGTCCGCGCGCAGAAGTGCAGGTGCTCGGTGAAACGCCGCGGATCGATCTCGATGTCGAGATAGCTCGCGCCGCTGCGGGCAATGCAGTGCTGCAGCGCCGGCGTGAGGCCCCAGCCGATCACCAGGCAGCCGGGGTCGAAGGCCGGCATGCCGTCGCGGCCGTGCACGGGCAGCAGATCGGCGATGCAGGCGCGGGCCCAGCCGGCCGGCGTGCAGGGCAGGTCCAGCCGGGCCATGAGGCGCGCCACGTCGATGCGGCCGCCTTCGGACAGCGGCGCCACCTCGCGCACCGGCAGGCCCAGCCGGCCGAGCGTGGAATCGAAGAAGCCTCGCAGGAATCGCCGGTTCGCGACGTGGTACTGAAGACCGTTGGCGGCGGACCGAAAGAAATCGTCCGCAAAGATGATGTGATTGAACCGGCGGGTTGTCATCGGCTGAGTGCGGCCCGGCCTGCCCCTTGCAAACCGTCCGCGCGACCTTCCATGTGCGACCTGCCAATCTAGGCAGTCACTCTTAGGCCGGAGTGAGCAAGGCGGCGCACCCGCGCAAAGTTGATGCAAAGGCCCGGTAAAGCGGACCGGAACATGGCCTCTTTCTCGGTCAGTCCAGCGACAGCCCGAGTTCGCGGATCAGCGCATGCCAGCGCGCCGATTCGCCCCCGATCAGCGCCTCGAACTGCGCCGGCGTGCTGCCCACCGGCTCGACGCCGAACTCGGCGAGCTTGCGCTGCACCGCCGGGTTGTGGATCGCGCTCGCCACCGATTGCTGCAGCCGGGCCACCACCTCGGACGGCGTGCCGGCGGGCGCCACCAGGCCCATGAGCGCCGCGGCCTCGACCTGCGGCATGCCGAGTTCCGCGAAGGTGGGCACCTCGGGCAGCTGCGGCAGGCGGGTGGCGTTGGCGACCGCGAGCGCGCGCACCTTGCCGCTGCGGATGAAGCGGCTGGCCGCGGCCAGGTCGCACATCATGGCGGGCAGCTGACCGCCCGCCAGGTCGGCCAGCGCGGGCGCCGCGCCGCGGTAGGGCACGTGCACCATGCGCAGCCCGGCCTGCCGTTCGAGCAGTTCCATCGCCAGGTGGTGAGGACTGCCGGTGCCGGCGGAGGCGAAGCTGATCTTGCCGGGAAAGGCCCGCGCATCCTCGATGAAGGCGCGGGCGTCCTTGACGCCGCTGGCAGGGCCGACCAGCAGCACCATCGGCAGCCGGCCCAGCAGCGTGACGGGCGCGAAGTCGCGCGCCGGGTTGTAGCTGAGGTTGCGGTAGAGGGCCGGGTTGAACACCAGCGTGCCGTTGTCGGCCGAAAGCACCGTGTAGCCATCGGCCGGCGCGCGGGCGGCCTCGACGGCGCCGAGCGCGGTGTTGCCGCCAGCCCGGTTGTCGATCTGCACCGGCTGCCCCGCGTCGACCGCGACCTGGGTGCCGATGGTGCGCGCCACGATGTCGGCGCCGGCACCGGCGGGGTACGGCACGATCCAGCGGATCGGCCTGGCGGGAAATTCGCGCTGCGCGTGCGCCGCCCTGACCGACACGACCGCGAGGGCCAGCGCCGCAAGCTTCCGTCGGGACAGGCCGGGCATCACGTCACGCGGCGCGGCTGGTTTTCAGGCCCTGTCCGGCGGCCCAGGCTGCGACGTCTTCGCGCTTGATCGCCGCGGCCATCAGGCCCGGAAACGCATCGGGCGTGCAGGCGAACGATGGCACGCCGAGCGCCGCCAGCTTGGCGGCCAGGTCGCGGTCGTAGGCGGGCGCGCCTTCGTCGCTGAGCGCCAGCAGCGCGATGAACTGCACGCCGGCCTCGACCAGTTCGTTGGCGCGCCGCAGCAGGTTGCCTTCGACCCCGCCTTCGTACAGGTCGGAGATCAGGATCAGGATGGTGTTGCGCGGCTCGCGCACCAGGCTCTGGCAGTAGCCCACTGCGCCGTTGATGTCGGTGCCGCCGCCGAGCTGCACGCCGAACAGCAGGTCCACCGGGTCCTGCAGCTGCTCGGTCATATCGACCACCTGGGTGTCGAACACCACGAGCTTGGTCGACACCGCGGGCAGGCTCGCCATCACAGCGCCGAAGATGCTCGAATAGACCACCGAGGCGGCCATCGAGCCGCTCTGGTCGATGCACAGGATCACCTCGCGCTGCGGCTGGCGGGCCTTGCGGCCATAGCCGACCAGCGTCTGCGGCACCACGGTGCGGTATTCGGGCTGCCAGTGGCGCAGGTTGGCGCGGATGGTGCGGTTCCAGTCGATCTCGGAATGGCGCGGCCGGCGGTTGCGCTGGCTGCGGTTGAGCGCGCCGCTCACGGCGCTGCGCATCGGCTCCTCGAGCCGCTTCATGAGTTCGTCGACCACCTTGCGCACGACGGCGCGCGCGGTGTCCTTGGTGCCGGCCGGGATCACGCTCGAAAGGGCCACGAGGTTCGCGACCAGGTGCACGTCGGGCTGGGCGTTCTCGAGCATCTCGGGCTGCAGCAGCATCTGGCGCAGGTTGAGCCGCTCCATCGCATCGCGCTGCATCACCTGCACCACCTGGCTCGGAAAGTACTTGCGGATGTCGCCGAGCCAGCGCGCCACGCTGGGCGCCGAATCGCCGCGGCCGCCGCGCTGCCCGCCCTGGCCGAGGCCGCGCCGGCCGTCGGCTTCGTAGAGCGCGGCGAGCGCCTGGTCGATCTCGCGCACGCGGCCCTCGACCGCGCCGCAGCTGGCATTGGCCTCGCTGCCGAGCACGAGGCGCCAGCGCTGCAGGCGGTCGGTGGGCGGCAGTGCCTCTTCCTCGATGTCGGCGGGGTCCGGATTCACGCTCATGCTTTCACTCCCAGCAGTTCCCGCAACAGCGGCAGCGCGAGCGCCGCGCGCGTTTCGTCCCAGTCGGCGGCGGCCATGGCAGCGGGCGTCGTGCCGCCGACCGCGCCGCGCTTGGCACGCTCGCCGAGCGCACGCCGATCGGCGCCCGAAAAGTCCGCGAAGCTGCGCCGCACGAGCGGCAGCACCTGCACGAAGTGTTCTTCGCCGAGCCCCGAGAGCCAGCCGTCGACCAGCGACCAGACCGCCTCGTCGTGCAGCAGCACCATGGCGTTGCGGTTGAGAAAACCTTCGAGCCACGCGGCGGCCTCGGTCGGCGGCGCGCCGGCCGAGAGGTTGCGCGCGAGCTGCTGCGAGGCCCCGTCGCTGTCGAGCTGCGCATCGTCGAGCAGCAGCCGGCAGCTTACGCCGCGCAGCAGCGAAGCGGCGCTTTCTCCGAAGGCGATGGCGCGCAGCGCATTGCGCCACGCGGTCGTGGTTGCTTCGCCGTCGCGCAGGCGCACGGCGTCGTGCGCGGCGATGAGCCGGGTGCGCAGCGCCTCGGCGGCTTCGGCATCGAGTGCGCCGCACGCGATCGGCAGGCCGATGGCGCCACGCACGATGAGGCTGTCGAGCACATGCGAGAGCAGCGCGCTGTCGGTCTGGCGCACGCTGCCGTAGCGGAACACATTGGCCAGCGGCGGCACGGCGCCGATGAGCTGCACCGCGTCGCCGGTGAGCGCGGCACGGTCTTCGAGCGCACGGGTCACGGCCTGCACGGCCACCGGCAGGTCGGCCAGCAGCACGGTGTCGACCTGCTCGGCCAGCACGGTCAGCGAGGTCTCTGCCGCCAGCCCTTCCATCACGCGCGCGCTCGCGGCGTGGGCCACGGTGGCGCCGAAGCGGCTGGCTTCGATGATGCGCAGCGCGAACTCGGGCTGCCACTGCAGCTGCCAGACCTCGTGGAAGGTGCCGCGGCTCGCGCGCTGGCCGGCGGTGATCTCGCCCCAGGGCAGGTCGAGCAGCCGCAGGCGGTGCAGCAGGTGGCTGCGCGCGAGGTCGTTGGGCTGGCGCAGGTCGAGGTCGAGCGTCTTCGCCGTCGCCTCCGGCTTGAGGCGCAGGCTCTTCTGCGCCTGCTCGATGTCGCGCTGCAGCGGCACGGTCGGCACTTCGGCCGGTACCTGGCCCATGCGGTCGCCGACGGTGAGGCGTTCGCGGATCAGCGCGAGGGGCGCCTGCTCGCCCATGCAGATCACGCTGCGCACGGCTTCGTCGAGTTCGGGCAGGCCAGGTGCGGGGCGCTCGCGCAGCGCGGCCAGCGTTTCGGCCAGGCGCGTGGCTTCGATCAGGTGGGCGGAGGAACAATCGAGGTCGTGCTCGCGCAGCAGGCGCGCCACGCGCGCGAGCCAGCCGGTGCTGCGGCCCGCGACCTGCTGGCCCTGCTGCCACAGGTGTTCGTACCAGCCCGGCGAATCGATGCCCGCGCCGTAGCCGCTGGCGCTCGTGAGGTGCCGGTAGGTCCATGGCACCCAGGTCGCGAGCACCTTGAGCTTGGGCAGGCCCTTGAGCAGCGCGGCATCGGCCTTGGCGGTGACCGTGCCTTGCAGCGCGGGCACGTGCCAGGCGCCGCAGACCACCGCGATACGCTGGTGGCCGGCCTTGACGGCCTCGCGGATCGACTGCCGCATGAAGGCTTCGCGCTGTTGCTCGCGCTCCATGGCACGCTGGCCGCGCCGGTCGTCGGGCGTTTCGGCGCGCACCGCGGTCATGGCTTCGGCGATCGCGCCGAACAGGTCTTCGCCGTCGCCGCGCTCCTCGACCATGTGGTTCCACCAGCTCTCGCCGTCGGCATAGCCTGCGGCGTGGGCGAGCCAGTCGAAGGGGTCGTCGGGCAGTGCGGTGGCGGCCGGCTCTTCCACCGTTTCGGACACCGGGATCGTGTCGGTCTCGTCGTCGTCGAGCGGTGTTTCGGCCGGTGCTTCCGCGGCGGCTTCAGCCGCAGTCTCGTCGGCCGCGCGCGCCGCCTGGTCGATGGCCATGCGGTGCGCTTGCGGCAGGTCGATGAAGCGCGTGGRCAGGCCGTGCTTCATGCCCCATTGCAGCGCCTGCCACTCGGGCGAGAACTCGGCGAACGGATAGAAGGCGGCCAGGCGCGTGTCGTCGTTCGCATGCACGAGCATCGCGACCGGCGGGCGCAGGTCGGCATGCGCCATGAAAGAGAGCAGGCCCTCGGCCTCGGGCGGCCCCTCGACCAGGATGCAGTCGGGCTGCAGCGACTCGAAGGCGCGCAGCAGGCTGCGCGCGCAGCCGGGGCCGTGGTGGCGGATGCCGAAGTAGTGCAGCGGTGAAGCCACTGGGCGCGAAGTCATCTCGGTTGCTCCACCTTGCTGGCGCGTGGTCTGCGACGTTCGAAATCCTCTGTGCGTTGGGGGTGCGTGTGTTCGGGGTGCGTGCACAGGACACCGGGTACTCCCCTCCGCGAATGTCCCCCGGGGGCTGCGCCCCCTCCTCCTTTATTTCGCTGCGGGGAGCACCCGGTGCCCTGTGCACGATGAGCGCTGCTCTCGTGCTGGCCGATCAACCGCTGCGCTGAGCGATCACGCCGATGGGGTGCCTTGCGCAGCGAAATAAAGGAGGAGGCCTGCGGCCCTAGGCCGCGCCGGGGGACATTCGCGGAGCAAGGTACCCCGTCGGCGGGATCGCACCCTGAACAGCAGCGCCCTGAACGGCAGTTCCCTGCCCCACGAAGTGAGCAAAGTCCGGCGGAGTTCATCAAAGCTGCTCGCGGCAGGCGCGGTACAGATCCTTCCAGTCGGTACGTTCCTTGACCACGGTCTCGAGGTATTCCTTCCACACCACGTGGTCCTGCACCGGGTCCTTGATGACGGCGCCGATCAGGCCCGAAGCCACGTCGGCCGAACGCAGCACGCCGTCGCCGAAGTGGCCGGCCAGCGCCATGCCGCTGTTGATGACGGAGATGGCCTCGGCGGTCGACAGCGTGGAGGTGGGTGATTTGATGCGGGTCTTGCCGTCCTCGGTCTGGCCGTTGCGCAGCTCGCGGAAGATCTGCACCACGCGGCGCACTTCCTGCAGCGCGGGCGGCTCGGCCGGCAGCGCGAGCGCGCGGCCCAGCTCGGACACCCGCTTGACGACGATCTGCACTTCCTCGGCCTCGCTGGCCGGCACGGGCAGCACCACGGTGTTGAAGCGGCGCTTGAGCGCGCTCGAGAGTTCGTTCACGCCCTTGTCGCGGTTGTTGGCGGTGGCGATGACCGAGAAGCCGCGCACGGCCTGCACCTCGCTGCCGAGTTCGGGAATGGGCAGCGTCTTTTCGGAGAGCACGGTGATCAGCGTGTCCTGCACGTCGGCCGGAATGCGCGTGAGTTCTTCGACGCGCGCGATCTTGCCGAGGCGCATCGCGTGCACCAGTGGACTCGGCACCAGCGCCTTTTCGGAAGGGCCGTTGGCCAGCAGCTCGGCGTAGTTCCAGCCGTAGCGCAGCTGCTCTTCGCTGGTGCCGGCCGTGCCCTGGATCAGCATGGTCGAGTCGCCGCTGACGGCCGCGGCCAGGTGCTCCGACACCCACGACTTGGCCGTGCCCGGCACACCGTAGAGCAGCAGCGCGCGGTCGGTCGCGAGCGTGGAGACGGCGATCTCCATGAGCCGGGGATTGCCGATGTACTTGGGGCTGACCTCGAAGCCATTGGCCAGCTTGCCGCCCATCAGGTAGGTGAGCACGGCCCAGGGCGAGAGCTTCCAGTTGGCCGGGCGCTGGCGGTCGTCGACCTTCTGGAGCGCATCGAGTTCTTCGGCGAATTGCTGTTCGGCATGCTGGCGCAGGACATTGCTCATGGACGGCCTTGGGATGAAGAGGTTGGCAGAGGAAGAAGAAGGGTGGAAAACAGCTGGCGCGCACGCACGATGCGCGCGGTGTCGCTCAATGCGTTGGCAAGGCCGGGGCTTTCCTCGGCGGCGCGCGGGAGGTCGGCCAGCAGGTGCAGCGCGTCGGCATGCAGCAGCGCGGCCGCATTGCCGAGCACCTGGCGCAGCACGTAGTCGTTGACCAGGTCGCCGCGTTCGACGCGCAAGCGCAGTGCGGCAGCGAGCTTCCGCGAGAGTTCGGCCGACGGGGTTTCGCCGGGCGCGCAGGCCTGGTCGGCGAAGGCGACCACTTCCTGCACGCCGTCGCCCGAGTCACCGAGCTCGCGGAGCCAATGGCGCTCGCGCCGCTCGCGGGGCAGCAGCGCCAGCAACTGGCCCACCCAGGCGCGCTGGCTGCGCGGGCGGTCGAGCATCGCGTCGCACCAGTCGAAATCGGGGGCCGCGAGGATCGCGTCGTTCCAGCCGCGCAGCAGCGCGTCTTTCCAGTCGCCTTTCGCGGCCCAGTCGAGCAGCGCGGCGGGTGTCATGCCGGTGCGCGCGGTCCACCACGAGACCGGCGCCTGCCGCACGAGCTGGTAGAGCCACCACGCGCGTTCGCCGAGGCTTTCGTGGGTGGGGCGCGCGGCATCGATGGCGTCGTCCTTCCAGCGCGGGTCGGCGGCCTCGGGGGCTTTCAGCTGCCAGCTGCCGCCTTCCTGCGACAGCAACGGCGCGAGGAAGGCTTCGATGCGCTGCACGTGGGCGCTCTCGGGCAACCGCTGCAGCAGCTCGACCACGGCCTGCCGCACGTCGCGGGCGCGATCCTTGAGCTGGGCATCGAGCAGGGCTTCGTCGTCGGGGCCGATGCTCTCGGCCAGTGCGCCGAGCAGCGCGGCGCGTTCCTTGGCGGGGAGTTGCGGCAGCTCCGCGGCGAGGCGTGCGCGTGCAGCCGCAGGGTCGTCGCGGCGTTGTTCGATCAGCACCGCGCGACGCTGTTCGAGGCTGCCCTCGTCCCAGCGTGTCTGCGCATCGGCCTGCTCGCTCGCGCCGACGGCGTAGCGCCAGTCGTCGTTGCGTGCGGCGAGCCAGAGTCCGCGCTCGCCGAGTGCTGGAATCACGGCGGGCCGCAGGTCGATGGCGCGGCGGCCGGCGTCGAGTGCGGTGGGCAAGAGGTTGTGCGGCAGGCGCAGGCCGGCAGCGGTCACCGCGGCGAGGCCTTCGTGCTGCAGGCGCAGCGGACCGCTCGCGAGTGCGTCGGCGATGGCGGCTTGCAGCGCGGGATCTTTCAGCACGGGGCGCTCGTCGGCGGCTGCAACCGGCGCGTCGGAAGGCGACAGGCCCGGCGCCACGAAGCCGGCACGGCGGCCGATGGCCACGGCGCCTGCGGCGCGCAGGAGCTGGCCCTGCGCTTCGCCGCTCTGTATCGCTTGCAACAGCGCTGCGAATTCGCCGGCCATCGCTTGGGCCGCCGGCGCAGGTTGTCGGGCGGTGCCGACCAGCGCGGTCTGCAGCAGGGTGTTCCAGTGGCTCATTCGATAACCTCCGCGCTACGCGCTGCGGTATTCGCCTTGGGAGCGGCCCGGCGGCTCATGC
Source organism: Variovorax sp. P4_B10 (assembly GCF_056402375.1). Classification (NCBI taxonomy): domain Bacteria; kingdom Pseudomonadati; phylum Pseudomonadota; class Betaproteobacteria; order Burkholderiales; family Comamonadaceae; genus Variovorax; species Variovorax sp. P4_B10. Next base: position 78,203 of record NZ_JBFUHN010000010.1, read on the forward strand.
GCGCACTCCCGTCAGAGTCCAGACCGGCGCACTTCCGGCTGCGGCGCCCGAGGCCCAGGCAGTGAGCGGCGCGAACTGCTCGCCGTCCCATTCGCCGAAGACGCGCAGCGGCGCGCCGCCCGAGTGCGCCAGCAACTGCCAGGCTTCCTGCGCGGCCAGTTGCATCGGCAGGGCCTGCGGCGCGGCGTCGAGGCGCAGCCACCATCGGTCGCCGTGCCGCGCTGGAATGGCTTCGGTCCACACCATCGGCAGCAGCGGTTGCCAGGGGTTGGCGGCGATCTGCTGCGCCATGCGTTGCCACTCGTCGGATGCGTTCGGCACGGGCTCGGCCGGTGCGGCGGGCGCTTCGGCCAGCAGCTCGGCCACCAGCGCACGCTGCGAGGCATGGCCGGGGTAGAAGCACAGCACCGCCGAGCGCTCGCTGCCGCTGACCCAGGCCGTCTCGAACCCGCGGCCGCCGTGCGAATAGTCGAGCAGCAGCGCACGCCGCCCGCTCGCGCGGCCTTGCAGCCAGACATGGCGTTCGACCAGCTTGGTGTCGCGCTCGTCGGTGCACTGGCCGAGCACGAGCCAGTGGTCGCCGATGCGCTCGCCGTCGGCGAGCAGGGCTTCGCGGTCCTGCGGCCAGCCGAGCGCGGTGCGCAGGTCGGCCAGCGTGGCGGGCGAGAGCGATTCGCGGCGCGGCACCGCGTCGACGATCAGCTGCAGCCGGCCCAGCCGGTCCAGCAGCCGCGCCGGCCAGCCTTCGCCGGCACCGATGAGTTCGGCCGCCTGCGTGATGCGCTGGCCGAGACCCGGCGCCTGCGCATCGACCATGCGGGCGGCCATCGGGCCCCAGGCCTGCTGCTGCTCGCTGCCGAGCGATGCGAGGCCGCGCTGGGTCTGGTCGTCGAGCCAGCGCGCGAGCTCCTGCACACCGGCCTCGATGCGCTTCCAGCGCTGCGCGTCGCGCTTGCCGGCCGCGGCGGGATCGGGCGCGGCGGCGGGTTCGGCGGCGCGCGCCTCCTTCTTCTCGGCCTTCTCGCGGCGCGAGGCGATCCATTCGGCCACCCAGGCCGGCGGCGTGCCTGCGGTGAAGCTGGCGTCGCTCTGCGCGCGCAGCAGCAACAGTGCAAGACCGTGCTTGCAGGGGAACTTGCGGCTCGGGCACGAGCAGCGGAACACCGGTCCGGTCAGGTCGACCTGCGTCTGGTACGGCTTGCTGCCGCTGCCCTGGCATTCGCCCCAGACGGCATCGTCGGAATAGCCGAGCGTGGGCCATTTGGCCGGTGTGAGCAGGCCCTTGGCGGCTTTCGCGGACGCATCGTCGGGCGCGAGCGCCAGGACGGCTTCTGTGCTGAGACTCATCGGGGCACCCTCGCGCCGGTCCGCGGCGCGGATGAATGGAAAGACGCGACCATCAGGGCGCGACGGGATTGCCCGGTGTGCCGAGGCTGCCGGCCGGAGCGGCGACAACATCGGCGGGCGTGCGGTAGGAAACGCGCACCGCGGCAGGCTGCGGCGCTGCCTGCGGTGCGGAAGCGGTGACCGGCCTGGTCACGCCACCCGTGGTGACCGTGACCGGCGCAGCGGGTGGAATCGTCGCCACGGGAGCCACACCGGTGACACCGGACGTCCCGGAAATCGGGACCGTTGCCCCGACCGCCGCCGTGGTGACCGGTGCGGCGCCGCCCGCCGGTGCGTACCCGGCTTTGCCCGCGTTGGGATCGTGCAGTACCACGCTCTTGCCCACGCCGACGCCGGTGCCGACCGGCCCGATGCCGACGCCCACACCCACGCCCGCCGTGCCGGCCACCACGCCGGTGTTGTTGACCGACACGCCCGCGCCGAGCGGGCCCCAGCCGGTGTTGAGCCCGACCGAGAAACTGCCGTCCTTGGTGGCGCCGAGCCCGAGCGAGAGCCCGGGCACCAGCGGAATACCGATGTGATAGTGCGAACAGCCGCTCACCAGGAGGAGCAGCACCGCCGGAATGGCGGCGGCTGCACGAACGGTGCGCGGCCGGGCGCTCACACCAGCAGCGCGTTGACGCGCCTGACGTAGGCCGCGGGATCGGCCGGCAGGCCGCCTTCGGCGAGCAGCGCCTGGTCGAACAGGATGTTGGCAAGGTCGTCGAAATGCGCCGAGCCTTCGAGCTTCTTCACGAGCGCATGCCCGGTGTTGACTTCGAGCACCGGCTTCAGGTCGGGCGCCGGCTGGCCGGCCTGCTTGAGCATGCGCGCGAGCTGCGTGCTCATGCCGCCGTCCTGCACCACGAGGCAGGCGGGCGAGTCGACCAGGCGGGTGGTCACGCGCACGTCCTGGGCCTTGTCCTTGAGCGCTTCCTTGAGCCTCTCGAGCAGCGGCTTGAAGGATTCGGCGGCTTCCTCGGCGGCCTTCTTCTCGGCCTCGTCCTGCAGCTTGCCGAGATCGACCGCGCCCTTGGCCACGCTTTGCAGCGGCGTACCGTCGAACTCGGTGAGGTAGTTGAGCGCCCATTCGTCGACGCGGTCGGTCATGAGCAGCACCTCGATGCCCTTCTTCTTGAAGACCTCGAGCTGCGGGCTGTTCTTGGCGCCGGCCAGCGTGTCGGCCGTGATGTAGTAGATCGCGTCCTGGCCTTCCTTCATGCGCGCCTTGTAGTCGGCGAAGCTCACGCTCACGGTGTCGCTGGTGGTGGAGGCAAAGCGCAGCAGCTTGGCGATGCGGTCGCGGTTGCCGAAGTCTTCGCCCAGGCCTTCCTTGAGCACTGCGCCGAACTCGGCGTAGAACTTGGCGTACTTGCCCGATTCATCGGCGTACTCGGCGGCGGCTTCGGCGGCCGGGGTGGCATTCTTGTCGACCACGTCGGTCACCGCTTCGGTCGGCTCGGGGGCCGGCACCGATTCGCCCGAGCCCACGTCGATCTTGCCCTCGCCGCTCTCGGGCGCGGTCTTCTGCTTCTTCGCCAGGTCTTCGAGCATCGAGAGCACGCGCTTGGCGCTGCCCTCGCGGATGGCCTTCACGTCGCGGCTTTCCTGCAGCAGCTCGCGGCTCACGTTGAGCGGCAGGTCGGCCGAGTCGATCACGCCCTTCACGAAGCGCAGGTAGCCCGGCAGCAGCGCCTCGGCGTCGTCCATGATGAAGACGCGCTTCACGTAGAGCTTGACGCCCGCGCTCTTTTCGCGGTTCCAGAGGTCGAACGGCGCCTTGGCCGGGATGTAGAGCAGCTGCGTGTACTCGGTGCTGCCTTCGACGCGGTTGTGGCTCCAGGCGAGCGGCGCCTCGTGGTCGTGGCTGATGCTCTTGTAGAACTCCTCGTACTGCTCGGACGTGATGTCCTTCTTGGGGCGGCTCCAGAGGGCGTTGGCCTTGTTGACCGTTTCCCATTCGCCGGTCTTCACCATGTCGCCGGGCTGGTCGTTCTCGCCTTCCTTCCACTCTTCCTTTTCCATGAGGATCGGGAGCGAGATGTGGTCGGAGTACTTGCCGACGATCTGCTTGAGCTTCCAGGCGTTGAGGTATTCGTCGGCGTCGTCCCGCAGGTGCAGCGTGATGCTGGTGCCGCGCTCGGCGCGCGTGATGTCGGCCACCTCGAAGTCGCCGGCGCCGCCGCTGACCCAGCGTACGCCCTGGTCGGCCGGCAGGCCCGCGCGGCGCGATTCGACCGCGATGCTGTCGGCCACGATGAAGCCCGAATAGAAGCCCACGCCGAACTGGCCGATGAGCTGGGCGTCGGCCTTCTGGTCGCCGCTGAGCCTGCTCATGAAGTCCTTGGTACCGCTCTTGGCGATCGTGCCGAGGTTGTCGATGGCCTCCTGGCGCGACAGGCCGATGCCCTTGTCGGTGATGGTGAGGGTGCGCGCGGCCTTGTCGAACGTGAGGCGCACGTCGAGTTCGGGCTGGTCTTCGTACAGCGCGGGATGGTCGAGCGCCTCGAAGCGCAGCTTGTCGCAGGCGTCCGATGCGTTCGAGACCAGCTCGCGCAGGAAGATTTCCTTGTTGGAGTAGAGCGCGTGCGTGACGAGGTGCAGCAGTTGCGCGACTTCAGCCTGGAAGGGGAGTTTGGTTTTGGAGGAATCGGCCATGGGAAAGAAGGATATCGAAGCAAAAAAAATTCTAAGTCGGCAAGGCAGCCGCAAGGTGACGCAGCGCCAATTTCTTCACTGGAGGCACCGGCGTTTCAAAACAACGTTCCGGACCGAGAGAGCCCCACTTGTTCACATTCGAACCGGAACAACTTGGCAATTCCGTCCCATTTGAGTACTTTGGACCCAAAAATCTACTGTTATTAAATAAGTGTGAATTATTCTCGGACTTGATTTCAAAGGGGGCAGTGCTGCTCGGGGAAACAGGGATGTGGCTGGATGATGAGAGTGGCAGTGTCGACCGTCGCCGGCAGGACCGGAGCGCCCCGGTGTCCGGCTGCCGTCCGGTGGTGGCTCGGCTGCGCAGCGGCATTGGCCTTCCTCCCGTCGGCGCAGCCGCAGACGCAAACCGGGTCGAAGAAGGCGCCGCTCTCGCCCTCTGCGGCGACCGCGGCCCCCTCGGTCGTGATTGATGCCCGCATCGAACCGATGGACCGCGCCCAGGCAGAGCAGGCGCGCCTGAAGGCGCTCGTCGAGGCCGCCCCCAAGACGTACCAGGACAATTTCATGAGCGGCCCGGAAGCCGGCGCCGCCGACGACGACACCGCACCGCCGGCCGAGGAGCCGCAGGGTTTTCGCGCCTGGCTGGTCGAAAGCCGCATCGGCTTCGGCGACGCGGCGAGCACCGGATTCGGCCGCCAGCGCGCGACCGAGTTCGGCCAGCGCCTCGAGTACCGCCGCGAGACGCTCAACTACGGCGAGTTCGTGCTGCAAGCCGATGGCCGCCGCCTGAGCGGCGACAGCTTCGTCAGCGGCGGCGCCATCGGTTCGCTGGGCTACGCCCGGCAGCCGTCCAGCGGCCGCTTCACGCTGCGCAATTTCGGCCTCCCACTCACCACGCAGACCTTTGCCGACAGCGCCGTGGGAGACATCTATAGCGAACTGACCGACGGCCTGAGTCGCAACTACCGCCTCTCGCTGGGCTCGACGACGGTCCGCGGCGCCTCGACGCGCATCTTCAACACCGACACCGACCTGCGCGCGGGCTTCGGTGAGCGCGGCAACCTCGCAGGCGGCCCGTACCCCGGCTTCGAGAAGAGCCAGGGCACGCTCGGCTGGTTGGGCCTGACGCGGCGCCTGGACGAGCAGTGGGTCGCCTCGGCGCAGCTGAACCAGGCGCGCGACATTCCGGCCTACTACTTCGACCCGGTCACCGCGCAGGGCACCGGCTCGAAGAACGTTTCGAGTTGGGCCGCGTCGCTCGGATACGGCCGCGAGGTGGTGCGCGACGGCGACTTCAAGGCGCGCGCCACGCTGGTGGGCAGCCGTGCGAGCTCGCAGACCTCCGGCGTCGCCATCGGCAGTTCGCAGGGGCTCTTCCTCGAGGCCAGCACCCTCGCCGGCACCTATCGCCACGAGTTCGGCGCGTATGCGGCACAGCCGAACCTGTACTTCGGCGACTACGCGCTGACCACCGGCACCCGTGGCATGTACTGGCGCGTCGACCGCAGCGCCAGCCGCATGAACTGGGGGGCCTCCGTCGACCACGAGCGGGCTGCGCCGAACGACAGCTTCAACCTGACCGGATACACCCGCACAGGCGCGAGCGGCAACTTCCAGTACCTGCTGGACCGCCACACCTCATTCGGTGGCAGCCTGAGCGTTTTCCAGACACGCTACGAAAGAGCGGCGACGGGCAGTCCCTCGGACGCCGCCAGCGGTACGCGCGGCCTGTACGGCAACGCGTTCTATCAGACCCGTTTCTTCGACTGGCCTCGCAGCCGCTTCAACCTGTCGGTGCGGCGCAACGAAGCCATCGTGCTCGGTGCCGGCACGGCGACCGGGCAGGAGTTGCAATGGGAACAGGACTGGATCGGCGGCCGCTACGAAACGATGCGCCCCGAGCTGACCACGACGCTCGGCTTCGCCCGCGACGAAAGCAGTGGCACGCTGCAGCACTATCCCACCGCCGGCCTGCAGTTCCGCTACTGGATCGCCAGCGGCTTCAGCGTCCTGGGCAACCTGCGCTACACCTCGCAGCACGGCGGCCTCTCCACAAGCCGGGGGCTGTCCGGCACGCTCAGCGCCGAGAAGGAGATCGCCCCAGGATGGCGCGCGGGCATCGCCGCCAACCTGAACCAGGCACGCGCCACCACGGTGCCGACCTCGCTGAACACCCCGCAGCTCTTTCGCACGAACGACAAGACGGTCTACATCTTCCTGCGCTGGGAGGGCAGCGCCGGCTCGGCCTACCAGACGGCAGGCGCCCGCGGCAACAGTGCCGGCGGCGGCAGCGTGGCGGGCCGGGTGTTCCTCGACGCCAGCCGCGACGGCGAGGCACAGATCGATGAAGGCGGCGCCGCCAGTGTCGAGGTGGTGCTCGACGGCCGCTACCGCACCCTGACCGACCGCGACGGTCGCTTCGAATTTCCGCTGGTGACGACCGGTCGCCACCAGCTCACCCTCACGCCCGAGACCGTGCCGCTGCCCTGGGGCGCGGCACGGGACGCCGGGGTGAGCGTCGATGTTCCGCTGCGTGGCCAGGCCACCGCCGCGATCGCTGTGGTCAAGGTGGGGCAATGACCCCGCCCTGCCCGCTGTCCCATGAAGGCATTCCCGCCTCGTATTTTTTGAACCCCTGAGAAACCTAGGAAACTGGAAGATGAAATCACGCATGAAACTGCTCTCCGCCATTGCCGGCATGGCACTGACGCTGGGCGGCGGCACGGCCCTGGCCGAAAGCCAGTACGGCTACGGCACCGGCGCTCCGGCAGTGACCGCGCAGGCCCACCTCAATCTGAGCGTGACGGTGCCCAAGTTGATCCTGCTGCGCGTCGGCACCCAGACCGGCACCGGCGACACGCTGGCCTGGACCGCCCCGCTGACATGGGCCACGGCGCCCGCCATCACCGCAGCCAACAACCAGGCCGCCAACTGGAACGGCGCGGCGCCGACCGTCGGCACAGTGACCAACCCGGCGGCTGTCCCCGTGTTCGCCTGGACCAACAGCAGTGGCGGTGGATCGCTGAGCTACACCGCTGCTGCGTTTGCAGCCGGAGGCCCGACCCTGGCAAACATCTCGGTGGCGTCCGGCGCGGGTCTGGTACACCCCGGCGCAGCGACGCTGGCCACCACCAGCGGCGCCACACCAAGCACCTTCCGCGCCGCCACCCTCGCAACCGGCACCTGGACGTTCTCGCTGACCGGCTCGGCGGTGACCTGGGTGCCGGGCGCCTACACGACCACCATCACGTACACCGCCACCAGTGTCTGAACGATTCCGCCCTGCGTTTCCATTGCCGCACGGGTTGCGCGCCATGGCGCGTCGGGCGGTCGTGCCTGCGCTCCTTGCCTGCACGGCGCTGGACGCAGGCGCAGTCTTCACCTTTGCCAGCACCAGTTCGCCCTACGGCATCACGCTGCAGGTCGGCTCCGCGGTGGCCACCGACGAGGTGGCCTTCAATGTGACCGGTGCCAACGCCGGCCTCACGCCGGTACCGGTCGCCGGTTCGCAGTCGATCACCATCCGCGTCAGCCCCAGCCGGCCCGCGATGCTGTTTGCCGAAACACGGCCCGTCACCCTCACCGTCGATGTGCCGGCCGGACTGAACTGCACGACCTTCAGCAGTTGCGGCAACACCATCATTCCGTTCAGCACGATCAGTTGGGTCTCGACCAATGCGACCAGCCCCAATCAGGGCGACATCCAGAGCGGAACCTTCGCCAACAGCACGACGCAGCCGCTCGCCAGCTTCAATGCAGCCACGGCCGCCCTTCTGGTTTTCAACGGCGACACCCGCTTCATGGCCAACACCCTGACCTTCCGCTACGCCAACACCACGGTGTACCCAGCCGGGACTTACCGTGGCACGGTGCGGTTCACGGCCACGATGGTCTGATGAAGACCACAGCGGCTTCACCGATGCGCAGGCGCATGGCCGCCGGCGCGCTCGCGTGCCTGGCAGGTCTGCCAGGCCTGGCCTGGGCCGCGGTCGAACGGCTCGACGACTCGACCTCGCCGAGCGCGCAGGTGCATGCAACCCTGGACGACGGTGCGCCGCTCACGGCGCCCAATGCGCCCTTCTCTCCCGTGCTGCGGGTCCCGTTCGGACGCGTCCACTACCGCCTGGCCACCGCGCGCTACATCGGCCGCCATGCCCGCATCTACTATGTCTTGCCGATGGCCGTCGCCGGCTTGCGCTCGCCCGCCGGCCTGCAGGTGAGTTGGCGCACCAACGGCCTGTTTGCCGCCGGCACCGGCCGGCCGGGCGACCGGATCCCGGTGTGGAGCGGCGTGGTGCGCGATGCCTGGACGAGCGAGTCGCTCGATCTGACCTGGCAACTGGACGCGCGCGAGCTGCGGCTGACCCGCGGCATGCCCCTCGGCTTCGAGGCTTATTTCGAGATAGAGACATTGCCATGAAACTGCTTTCAATTTCCCCGCGGCGACTGCTGCGTGCCATTGCGCCGCTGATGCTGGCCGCTGCGGCATCGGCCGCGTGGGCCACCCCGTTCGAGGTCGCGGTCATGCCCTCGCGCTTCGAGCTGGCCGCCAAGAGCGGCGTCCGCCTTGGCCAGTCGCTCGACATCCACAACGTGGGCAACGCCGCCACCGAGGTGTCGGTGCGAACACTCGACTGGCGTTATTCGCCCGAAGGCGATATTGCCTACCTGGACCCTCTGCAACCCGGCAGTTGCCGGCCGTGGGTGACGCTGGAACGCAAGACGGTCAAGGTGGCCGCGCGCGGCAAGGCCACCTTCCGCTTCCAGATCGACCCGCCAGCCGATGCGCCGCGCGGCGAGTGCCGCTTCATGCTGGCGATCGAAGGGGTCGAGCCCGCCTACCAGGCGGCCATCGCCCAGGGCGGTGCCAGCCTCAGCCTTCCCGTCAGCGGACGCATCGCCGTGGCGGTGTATGTGCAGATGAACGGCGCGGAGCCGAAGCTCGTGCTGAGCGAAGTCGGCATGAAAGACATCCACGGCAAACGCTCGCCCTATGTCACGGTCAGCAACACCGGCGACGCACATGGCCGGCTCGAAGGCAGCCTCGACGCGACCGACGCGGCCGGAACCACTTTCGAATTGGCGCCGGAAGGCACTCCCATCATGCCGGGCCAGACCCGAGCGATGCCGCTGCAGCCCAAGGGCGATGCCCAGGGCAAGGCGCCGGTGCCGGTCTATCCCCTGAAGGCCAGCGGCGCCCTCGAATGGGAAAAAGGCGGTTTCAAGGTGAACGCCGAGTTCCGCTGATGCGCCCCGGCAGCCGGCCACTCCTGCACCTCCTGCGCGCGGGCCTCGGCTGCATCGCGGCCGTGGCGTGGTCTTGCGCGGCGCAGGCCGGCACGGCCACCACCACCGGCCTCGGCAACCCCGCGTCGGCCGACCTGAACTTTGCGATCAACATCGACAAGTTCGTGTTCTTCCGGCTGGGCAACAGCGCCTGGCCCGTGGAGGACCCGGGCGTCAGCGGCATTGCCTTCAACCTCACGCCTTCGATCCCGGGCGGACCGACAACCCCGGTAGCCGTCAACAACGCACCAGCCAACTGGAGCGGCGGGGCACCCAATTTCGCCGTCACGCCCAACGGCAGCACGCTGCCCGTCGAAGTGCGCAGCAACGCCGGGCAGATCAGCCTGCGCGCCTCCGTGGTGCTGCCCCTGGCCAGCGGCGTCAACACGATTCCGTTCTCGGAAATCACGATCACCACCAACAACCCGGCGCTGCCCGCTCCGGCCATTCCCAACGCGGGCCTCGGCAACACCGCGAACGTCACGCCCACGAGTCCCGACAACTTCGTGACCGTGCGCAGCGCGACCTGGACCTTCTTCTACGCCAACCTGACCAACCGTCCCGCCGGTGCCTATACCGGCCAGGTCGTGTTCACGGCCACCTCGCCCTGAACGCGCGTGCGCCGTCAGCGCGGCTGCGACTCCACCTCGCGCGTCCAGCGGTCGATCAGCCGCTTGCGCTCGGCCGCCTGCCCGTACTTCTGGAAGTCGTACTTGATGAGCTTCACGTCGGCCATCGACGGAATGCGCGGGTCGGGCTTGAAGGTCTTGTTGGCCGGCGACTGCAGGCTGCCCGACTGCCCGCCGATGGCCTGGCCCTTCGGGCTCATGAGCCAGTCGTAGTAGCGCTTCGCGTTGTCCTTGTTGCGCGCGCCCTTCACGAGCGCGATGCCGCCGATCTCGTAGCCCGTGCCTTCGCAGGGCGCCGCGGTCTTGACGGGAAATTTGTCGTAGCGCCAGCGCTCGAAGCCGAAGATGAAGCTCACGCCGATGGCCACCTCGCCCTTGGCCACGTTGGGCGCCTGCGCCTGGCCGCTGCGGGTGTAGCTGGTGACGTTCCTGTGCAGCTTCTTCAGGTACTCGAAGGCCGCGTCCTCGCCCATCTGCTGAACGAGGCCGGCGATGATGGTGTAGGCCGTGCCGCTCGACGCCGGGTGCGAGATCTCGATCTCGCCCTTGTATTCGGGCTTGACCAGGTCGGCCCAGCACCTGGGCTCGGCCAGCTTCTTCTTCCTGAGCACGTCGGTGTTGAAGCCGAAGCCGATGGCGCTGGTGTAGAAGCCGCCCACCATGTTCTGCGACAGCGCGTACTGCCGCACCGCCCAGTCGTGCAGGTCGTTGATGTAGGCCGGGCGGTAGGGCTCGAGCAGGCCCTGTTCGGCGGCCTGCAGGAACGGATCGCCGGTGCCGCCCCACCAGATGTCGGTCTTGGGGTTGGCCGCTTCGGCGCGCAGCTGCGCGCCGATCTCGCCGGTGCCCTTGTGCGCCTGCTGCACCTTGATGCCGGTCTCGCGCGTGAAGGCCGTGGCGGCCGCCTCGCACCAGCCCGCGTCGGTGCTGCACAGCGCGTTGACCGTGCCCTGCGCGGCGGCGTTCTGCGAGGACAGGAGCAGGGCAGCGGCAGCGCCCACGCATGCGGCGGTGGCCGCGATGTTCCGGATGGCAAAGGGGTGCATGCTGTCTTCTCCTGCGGACTGTTTGTTCGTTGTTCGAAGGTGCAGGATAGCGCCCGCGCGGCGATTCACGGTGCGATCAGCAGCGGCGGCAAGTGTTCGGCCAGCCAGTCGATCACCACCCGCGTCTTGAGCGGCAGGTAGCGGCTGCGCGAGCGGATCACGTTGAGTTCGAAACCGAAGGGCTTCGGCTCCTCGAACACACGCACCAGCGTGCCCGCGGCCAGCGCATCGGCCGCCAGCCAGGCCGGCAGTCGCGCCAGGCCCATGCCGCCGACGGCGGCTTCGAGCAGCACCTCGGCGCTGTCGCAGCGCAGCCGCGAAGGTGGCGTCACGTCGACGAGGCGGCCTTCGGCATCATGGAAGCGCCACGCCGAGATCTGGCCGTCGCGCGCATAGAGCACGGCTTCGTGCGGGGCGTCGAGTGCATCGATGCTTCGCGGATGCCCGCGTTCGGCGAGGTAGGCGGGGGCGGCGCACAGCGCCATCCATTGCACGCCGACCGGCCGCGCGATCAAGCCGGGCGTGTCGGCCAGATCGCCGCTGCGGATCGCGAGATCGAGCCCCTCTTCGACCAGGTCCACCCGCCGGTCGTTGAATGCGAGTTCGAGCGACAGCTGCGGGTGCCGCCGCGCCAGCGCCAGCAGCAACGGCCCCACCTTGAGCCGGCCGAGCATCGCCGGCATGCTGAGGCGCACGAGGCCCGCCGCGGTGCTGCGCGCCACGTCGGTCACGGCCTCCGCTGCATCGAGCTCGTCCAGCACGCGGCGGCAGCGCTCGTAGTAGCCGTGGCCTTCCTGGGTGAGGCTCCGGCTGCGCGTGGTGCGCAGGAACAGCCGCGTGTTCAGGCGCGCCTCGAGACGCGCGATGCTCTTGGCAACCGCGGAGCGGGTGACATGCAGGCGCTGCGCCGCGAGCGCAAAACTGCCCGCTTCCACCGCCGCGACAAATTCCTCGATGCCTTGCAAACGTTGGCTCATTGGATACTTTCAAGCACCAGTAAAGAGAAAATTATCCGCCACCGGATAGTTTTAATCCTCAATAGCATGAAGGCTTCCCTGCTTTTTTTGGAGTCTTTCAATGCAAGAACCCGGCACGCTGCGCCGCTGGCAGCTTTCCCAACTCGGCCGCGCCCATCTCGAACAGACCGAGGCGCCGCTGCCCACGCCGGGCACGGGCCAGATCCTCGTGCGGGTGGGCGCGGTGTCGCTCAACTACCGCGACCTGCTGATGATTCGCGATGGCATGGGCATGCAACTCGACCTGCCCTTCACGCCCGGCTCCGACATGGCCGGCACCGTGGTGGCCACCGGCCCGGGCGTGAACCGCTTCGCCGTGGGCGACCGTGTCGTCAACACCTTCTGGGGCGGGTGGATCGACAGCCACTGGCACAACGAAGCCGTGCTCGTCGGCGGCCCCGGTCCGGGCATGCTGGCATCGCATGTGCTGATCGACGCGGCCTGGGCGGTGGCCGCACCCGCCATGCTGAGCCTGGCCGAAGCCAGCACGCTGCCGTGCGCAGGCCTCACCGCCTGGTTCGCGCTCGCCGAGACCGGCGCACTGCGCGCGGGCGAGACGGTGCTGATCCACGGCACCGGCGGTGTCGCGCTGTTCGGCCTGCAGCTCGCGCGCCTGCATGGCGCGCAGGCCATCGTGGTGACGGGCAGCGAAGACAAGCGCGAACGGACGCTCGCGCTCGGTGCCTCGCACGCGCTGCTGCGCGGCAGCGACTGGCCGGCCGAGGTGCGCCGCCTGACGCACGGGCGCGGCGCCGACCATGTGCTCGAACTCGCGAGCGGCCCCAACCTCGACCGCTCTCTGCAAGCCGTGAAGCAGGGCGGCCGCGTGTCGGTCATCGGCATGCTCGGCGGCGAGACCCTGAGCGCGTCGTTCTACGCGATGGTGCTGGGCCGCGTGACGGTGCAGGGCATCGGCGTCGGCCATCGCCGCGCGCTCGAGGATCTGGTGCGCGCCGTCGATGTCAATGCGCTCAAGCCGGTGATCGAAGGGCAGTACGGTTTCGACGAACTTCCCGCTGCGCTCGATCACCTCGAACGCGGCGCCTTCGGAAAGATCGTCGTGACGCTTTGAGAGCCTGTTTACGATCTATCTGTGGGCCACTTTGGGACGCCGCTGTTCAGGGCGCGATCCCGCCGACGGGGTGCCTTGCTCCGCGAATGTCCCCCGGCGCGGCCTAGGGCCGCAGGCCTCCTCCTTTATTTCGCTGCGCAAGGCACCCCATCGGCGTGATCGCTCAGAGCACTTGTTGATCGGCCAGCACCACAGCCGCGCTTCTCGTGCACAGGGCACCGGGTGCTCCCCGTAGCGAAATAAAGGAGGAGCGAAGCGGGGGACATTCGCGGAGGGGAGTACCCGGTGTCCTGTACACGCGCCCCGAGCTCTGAGGCCTTTGGTGTACATGCAACACGGTTGCGACATTGCACAAAATCGCACGATCCGTGAACAGATTCCGTTCGCGGCAACGACATGCTCGACGCCCCCCTCCTGCCGTTCCTAGAATGCGCCCGCGCCAGGCCCCAGGCCTTGCGCGCTTTCTCAACTTCAGGATGCAGCGTTATGGAACACAGTACCTACAAAAAGTGGTCTGCCGAATTCATTGGTACTTTCTGGCTCACGCTCGGAGGCTGCGGAAGCGCAGTTCTGGCCGCGGCCTTCCCGGGTGTCGGCATCGGCTTGCTGGGGGTCTCGCTGGCCTTCGGCCTCACGGTGGTGACGGGGGCCTATGCACTGGGTCCGATCTCGGGCGGGCACTTCAACCCGGCCGTGTCGATCGGCCTCGCCGCCGCAGGGCGTTTCAAGGCCTCGCAGCTCGCGGGCTACATCGTGTCGCAGGTGCTCGGTGCCGTTGCAGCGGCCGGCGTGCTCTACCTGATCGCCACCGGCAAGCCGGGCGCCGACATCGGCGGCTTCGCCACCAACGGCTTCGGCGAACACTCGCCCGGCAAGTACGGCATGACGGCCGCCCTGCTGTGCGAGGTCGTGATGACGGCCGTGTTCCTGATCGTGATCCTCGGGTCCACCGCCAAGCGCGCGGCCGGCGGCTTTGCGGGCCTGGCCATCGGCCTGTGCCTGACGCTGATCCACCTGATCTCGATCCCGGTGACCAACACCTCGGTCAACCCGGCGCGCAGCACCGGCCCGGCCCTGTTCGGTCCGTCCTATGCGGTGTCCGAGCTGTGGCTCTTCTGGGCGGCGCCCATCGCGGGCGCGATCATCGGCGCGGTGATCTACCGCGCCCTGCTCAGCAACGGCAACGACGACTGAGCGCCGAGCGGCGCAGCCGGCCGGTTGGTCAGCTGCCGCTGGCCGACCTCACCAGCGGCAGCGAGGTCGACTGCCCGATCGATTCGGTGCCGCTCGGGTGCGAAGCCGCATAGGCGCCGGCCTGGATGTCGGACACCGGGGTCGTCGAATCCATCGCGGGCGCGCTGGTCGACTGTCCGATGGATTCGGTGCCGCTCGGATGCGCTGCGGCCACGGCGCCGGCCTGCACATCGGGATTTTCGGGCGAGTTCATCTGCAACGGATGGAAGTCGGAGCCATCGGTCGTTTCGGCCGACGCATTGACGGCGCCCAGCGCTGCGAGCGCAGCGAAGGAACCAACGGCAAGAAGCTTGAGGGAAGTGCGCATGGTGTGTGCTCCTGAGGGCAGGTTGTCTCCGGTCTCGTGCCATCGCGCGAACTGCGCGCGGCAGGACCTGGATGCACTCTAGGCAGCCAGACTGAGCGGGCGGTGAGCGAAAAATTAGCTTGCCGTGAGCGGCAGATGCACGCGCGCCATGAGCCCCGGGCCGTCACGGCGGTTGTGCAGTTCGATGCGCAGGCCATTCCGCTCGGCGGCGGTGCGCGCAATCGCCAGGCCCAGACCGCTGCCTCCCGCGGCGGCGCCCGGCACGCGAAAGAAGCGGTCGAACACCCGGCCCATCGCGGTCTCCGGGATGCCGGGCCCGTTGTCGAGCACGTCGACCACCGCATGGCCGTCGGCTTCGTGCAGCCTGACGTCGACCACGCCGCCCTCGGGGGCATAGCGCAGCGCGTTGTCGATCAGGTTGTCGAACACGCTGCGCAGCTCGGCGGCCGGCGCGGACACCACGGGCGTGATGCGGCCCTCGAAGCCCACGTCCACGCGCCGCGCATCGGCCAGCACCATCAGCTGGCTCACGCTCTCGCGCAGCAGCACCTCGATGTCGACCGCCTCGCGCGCCACGGCACGCTGCGGCGCGTCCTGCCGCGAGAGGCTCAGCAGTTGCTCGATCAGGTGCTGCGCACGCGTGACGCCGGCTTCGAGCTGGTTGAAGCGGTCGGTGGCTTCGCCGGCCGGCACGTGCGCGCGCAGGTTCTCGATCTGCAGGCCGATCGCGGCCATCGGCGTGCGCAGCTCGTGCGCCGCGTCCTGCACGAAGCGCCGCTGGGTGGCGAAGGCGCTGCGCACGCGCGCGAGCAGGTTGTTGAAGGCGCCCACCAGCGGCGCGATCTCCTCGGGCACGCGTGCAAGCGAGAGCTCGGTGGGACTGCGCTCGTCCTGTGAGGCCACGTCGCGCGCCACGGCGCGCAGCGAGCGCGAGGCCGCAGAGACGATGAGCCACAGGATCAGCAGCGCCGCCGGCAGCAGCAGCGCGATCGGCAGGCCTTCGAGCAAGGCGCGCCGCAGCGCGCGGCGCCGGCGGTAGTCTTCGTTCTGCAGGACCTGCACGCGCGGCTGGTCGGCGCGCGGACCGGGCTCCGCGGTGAAGACGCGCCAATTCGAATGCGCGTGGGCACCCGTGCTCACATCGCTGAAACCCGCCCGCCGCTGCAGGGGCACCGACAGCACAGGCCACGACGTCGCGCGCAGCGTGGCGCCGTCGGCGCTCCAGATCTGCACGATGAAGGCGCCGCGCGAGAAGGCCGCCTCGCCGTTCATCGGGCGCGGCGTCTTGGGCTGGTCGCTGCCCGCATAGGACTCGGCGACCAGCCGCATCTGGTCGTCCAGCGCGTTGTGCACCAGGTGCCCATACGCCTCGAACGAGAACCACGCGGTCAGCACCGTGGCAACCAAGTGCAGCGTGATCAGCCACAGCAGCAGCTGCGTGCGCAGCGAGCGCGGTCGCCACCAGCGGCCGGCCTGCGCACCGTCCGTCATGCCATCACGCGCCAGCCGAGTCCGCGGACATTGCGGATGGACTCGGCGCCGAGCTTGCGGCGCATGCCGTGGATCAGCACGTCGATCGCGTTGCTCGTCACTTCCTCGCCCCAGCCGTAGATGCGGTTCTCGAGCTGCTCGCGCGAGAGGATGGCACCGGGCCGCTCCAGCAGCGCATGCAGCAGCGCGAACTCGCGCGCGGTGAGCGCTTCGCGCGCGCCGTTCACCAGCACTTCGCGTGTCGTGAGGTCGAGCTGCAGCGCGTTGCTGCCCACCAGCGAATGCGCGGCGCCGTCGCGGCGGCGCACGATGGCCCGCATGCGCGCGAGCAGTTCGCGGAACTCGAAAGGCTTGAGCAGGTAGTCGTCGGCGCCGAGGTCGAGGCTGTTGATGCGGTCGTCGAGCCCGTCGCGCGCGGTGAGCACCAGCACCGGCGTGGCATCGCCGCGTTCGCGCGCGCGCCGCAGCACCTCGGTGCCGTCCTGCTTCGGCAGGCCGAGGTCGAGCAGCACGCAGGTGTAGCCGCCATCGCCCAAGGCGCTTTGCGCGAGTTCGCCGTCGCGCACCCAGTCGGCGGACCAGCCCGCGCCCTCGAGCGCCTGTTTCAGGCTGCGCCCGATCATTTCGTCGTCTTCCACCAAAAGCACGCGCATCGCGGCGACTCCTTGGGCCGCAAGGTAGCACGCGATCGGGATGACCGGTAGTGGCCCTGCGCCGCGGCGCAGGCTAGCGGCGCAGACTTAGGCAGGCCTTAGCCACCGGGCGCACGCAAGGGTCACAGCACACGGACGGCGTGCCGCTCGCCCTCGGCGTCCGAGGCGAAGGCCAGCAAGCGCATCGCTTCCTCCTGCACGCCGAGCCGGTCGGCCCTGGACCAGCGCGCGAAGGGCTCCAGCACCACCGTGGCGGCGTGCTTCGCCCGCTCGATCTTCCAGACACCCGCCACGAAGCCGTCGAGCAGCACCGTGCCGCGCACGATGCCGTTGACGGTGAACACGCGGGCGCGGTGTGCCTCGCTCATCACGCGGCTGCGGTCGACGTGCGAGAGCAGCAGGTTGTCCCATTCGGCCACGAGGCGCGGCGGCGCGGGCGTGTCGGGGTCGGGGCGCGGCGCGCGCGGCAGGTCGAACAGTTCCTGCCCCTGCGCGCCGGTGAACACGCGCAGCTGCGGCCGCAGGCGCTCGGCCACGGCCTTCCAGCCCGTCAGGCCCGACCACGCGCCGGCATCGGCCAGCGTGGCGGGGCCGAAGGCGGCCAGGTAGCGCAGCAGCAGGTCGTCTTGCGTGGCGGCTGCGACATCGGCGGCAGATTCTCCGAGCCAGTGCCCGATGGGCTGCAGCTGCGCGCTCTGGTGCGAGTTCCAGTTGCCTGCGGGCGGCAGGTGCACCAGCGGCAGGTTGTTGCGGATGAGCGCGGCCAGCGAGGCGGGCTCGCGGTCTTTCCAGCGCGCCGCGAGCGCCTGTCCGAGTTCCGAACTGGTGAGGGGGCTTTCGTCCAGCAACGCCCGCCCCGCCCCCACCACGGCCGCACGGTCGATGCCTTCGAGTGCCCGCGTGTGGTTGCCCAGCAGCCCGCGCCGATGCACGGGTTCGAGCAGCGGACGCCATGCCAGCGCATCCTGCGCGGCCATCAGGTGCAGGGTCGCGCGCATCGTCGACATCCGCACGATGCGGCGCTTCTTCAGGGCTTCGGTGAGCTGCTCGCGCCGGAAGCCTTCGAGCCGGCTCCAGAGGCCGATGTAAGGCGGGTTCGGTGCCTGCGCCTGCAGCCCGCCCAAGCGCTCGACGGCCTGTACGACCGACAGCTTGCGGCGCTCCAGCAGCATCTGCCGCGCCAGCGTGGCCCGGTTCAGCGCACGCAGGCTCAACACGTCGGGCATGCGCGCCTCAGGCTCAGAATTTTTCCTGGGGTCCGAGGTAGCGCCACTGCCCCACCGGCAGGTTGCCGAGCATCACCTTGCCGATGCGCACGCGCTTCAGGCCCACCACTTTCAGGCCCACCAGCTCGCACATGCGGCGGATCTGGCGCTTCTTGCCCTCGGTGAGCACGAAGCGCAGTTGCTCGGGGTTCTGCCATTCGACCCGCGCCGGCTTGAGCGGCTGGCCGTCGAGGCTCAGGCCGTGGCGCAATCTGGCGAGCATCGCCGGCGGAAAGACCGCCTGCACATTGGTCGTGACGGGGTCGTCGTCGTCCAGGCGCACCAGCTGCCCGGAGGGCGCGGGCTGGCCGAAGCCGTGGTAAGCCACGCGCACCAGGTACTCCTTCTCCATCACCGAGTCCTCGCCGATCAGCTGGCGTGCGATGCGGCCGTCCTGCGTCATCACCAGCAGGCCGGTGGAATCGATGTCGAGCCGGCCGCACGGCGCCAGGCCGCGCAACTGGTGGGGGTGGAAGAAGAAACGCGCGTTGTCTTCCGTCCAGCGGTTCTGCGGCGTGAACAGCGAGACGGCGGGCTCGTGGCCGTCTTCGGCCTGCGCACTCACGTAGCCGATGGGCTTGTGGATCAGGATGGTGACCTGGTTCGCCTGCTGGCCCTTGGCCGCCTTGTCGATCTCGATGCGGTCGGCCGGCGTGACCTTGACACCCATCTCGGCCGGCTTGCCGTTCACCTTCACCCAGCCGTTGGCGATCCACTCGTCGGCCTCGCGGCGCGAGCACATCTTGAGTTCGGCCATGCGCTTGTTCAGGCGCACGGGAGCATTGGGGGAGGTGGAGGGCTCGGTCATCAGGGGTTGATCAATGTGCGGCACCGATGCTATCCTGAACCCAAGCGCAAGTTGATTGCGCCCTTTTTGGGGGATTCCCAAGTGAGCACACGCAAGTACCAGTACGCCATCGTCATCGGGCGTTTCCAGCCCGTCCATTTCGGTCACCAGCGACTCATCGAAGAAGGCCTGCGCGCCGCCGATCGGGTCATCGTGGTGGTCGGCTCCGACCGCAAGCCCCGGAGCGTCAAGAACCCCTTCACCTTCGACGAACGCGAACGCATGGTGCGCGCCTGCCTGCGCGGCACCGAGCAGATGCGCGTCAGCGTCGTCGGCGTGGGCGACTCGCCTTACAACGACCAGATCTGGATCGCATCGATCCAGTCGGCGGTCGAGCGGCTGATCCAGYAGGACGGCCAGGCCCCGGCACAGGCCAGGGTCGCGCTGGTGGGGCACCTGAAGGACGCCTCGAGCTATTACCTCAAGCTCTTCCCGCACTGGGAGTTCGTCGGCCAGCACAGCGTGGAGAGCCTCAACGCCACCGACGTGCGCGGCCTCTACTTCGATCCCGAGAACCGCGGCCAGCTCGCACCGGCCGACCTGCCCGACGGCACCGCCGCCTTTCTCGACAGGTTCACCACCACCGCCGACTACGCCGAGCTCTGCGAAGAGCGCGCCTTCCTCGTCGACTACCGCGACAAGTACCGCTATGCGGGCAGCGACTTTCCGCCGATCTACACCACGGTCGATGCCATCGTGGTCGAGGCCGGCCACATCCTGCTGGTGCAGCGCAAGTTCCATCCCGGCAAGGGCACCTGGGCGCTGCCCGGCGGCTTCGTCGGCCAGCACGAGCGGCTGCAGGACGCAGCCATCCGCGAGCTGAAGGAAGAAACCCGGCTCAAGGTGCCCGTGCCCGTGCTCAACGGCAGCATGAAGGCGAGCCACGTGTTCGACGCGCCCGACCGCTCGCAGCGCGGCCGCACGATCACGCACGGCTTCTTCTTCGAGCTGGCGCACAACCAGTGGACGGGTCTTTCCGACGTGCGCGCCGACGACGACGCGGCCGAGGTGCGCTGGGTGCCGATTGCAGAATTCCTCGACATGCAGGACCGCATCTACGAAGACCACTTCTTCATCGCGAATCATTTTTTGGGTGGCCTGGGCAAGAACTGAACGACCAGGCTTTGTCAGCAAGAACGGCCCCGGTTGACGGGGCCAACGTGAAAGGAGCTTTCACAATGAACCGCAACCTCACCTCCTCGCCCCTGGGCAACAACCTGCTGCTTCGCACCGACTCCTACAAGGTGTCGCACTGGATGCAGTACCCGCCCGGCACGCAGACGGTGTTCAGCTACATCGAGTCGCGCGGCGGGCTCTTCAGCCATTCCCTCTTCTTCGGCCTGCAGGCGTACCTGCGCGAATACCTGCAGACGCCGGTGACGCGCGACGATGTCGACGAAGCCGCCGCGCTCATGGCCGTGCACGGCGAGCCCTTCAACCGCGAAGGCTGGCTGCGCCTGATCGAGAAGCACGGCGGGCTGATGCCGGTGCGCATCCGCGCCGTGCCCGAGGGCAGCGTGCTGCCGGTGCACAACGTGCTCGCCACCATCGAGAACACCGACCCCGAGTTCTTCTGGGTCACGAGCTTTCTCGAAACCGAGCTGCTGCGCGCCATCTGGTACCCGACCACGGTGGCCACGCTCTCGGCCGCTGCGCGCACCACGCTGCTGCGGTACCTCGAAGCGACCTGCGACGACCCGCAAGGCCAGATCGCCTTCAGGCTGCACGACTTCGGCGCGCGCGGCGTGTCGAGCCTCGAATCGGCGGCGCTCGGCGGCATGGCTCACCTCGTCAACTTCATGGGCACCGACACGCTGGCGGCATTGGTCGCAGCACGGCGGTATTACGACTGCGACGTGGCGGGCTTCTCGATTCCCGCAGCCGAGCACAGCACCATCACCGGCTGGGGCCGCGACCACGAGTCGGACGCGTACAGCAACATGGTCGACCAGTTCGGCAAGCCCGGCGCGACCTTCGCGGTGGTGAGCGACAGCTACGACATCTTCAATGCCTGCGCGCGCATCTGGGGCGACGAGCTCAAGGCCAAGGTGGTAGCGTCGGGCGCGACGCTGGTGGTGCGGCCCGACTCGGGCGACCCGGCCGAAACCACGCTCAAGGTGGCGCAGATCCTGGCCGAGCGCTTCGGCACCACGACCAACGCCAAGGGCTTTCGCG
This sequence comes from Variovorax sp. P4_B10, assembly GCF_056402375.1. Taxonomy (NCBI): domain Bacteria; kingdom Pseudomonadati; phylum Pseudomonadota; class Betaproteobacteria; order Burkholderiales; family Comamonadaceae; genus Variovorax; species Variovorax sp. P4_B10. Next base: position 99,291 of record NZ_JBFUHN010000010.1, read on the forward strand.
TGCTGAACAACGTGCGCATCATCCAGGGCGACGGCGTGAACCTCGACTCGCTGCGGCTGTGCCTCTCGAACTTCTTCCACAACGGCTTCTCGACGGAGAACATCTCCTTCGGCATGGGCGGCGGGCTCTTGCAGCAGGTCAACCGCGACACCATGCAGTGGGCGATGAAGTGCTCGGCGATGCAGGTGAACGGCGAGTGGCGCGATGTCTACAAGTCGCCGGTGGGCGATGCGGGCAAGGCGTCGAAGAAGGGGAGGCTCGCACTGGTGCGCGACGCGCGCGGCGAGGTTCGCACGCTGCGTGAAGAAGCGCTCGAAGCGGGACAGGTCGACCTGCTGCAAACGGTGTTCGAGAACGGGCGCATCGTCGAGAGCACCACCTTCGATGCCGTTCGCGAGCGCGCCGCCATTGGCGTGAATCAGTTCGTCACCTCGCGGGCGCCGCTCTGAGAGGTGTCTGCGATCCTTCGGGGCGCGTGCACAGGACACCGGGTACTCCCCTCCGCGAATGTCCCCCGCTTCGCTCCTCCTTTATTTCGCTGCGGGGAGCACCCGGTGCCCTGTGCACGAGAGGCGCTGTCGTTGTGCTGGCCGATCAACCGCTGCGTTGAGCGCTCACGCCGGCGGTGTGCTCTGCGCAGCGAAATAAAGGAGGAGGCATGCGGCCCTAGGCCGCGCCGGGGGACATTCGCTTCGCTGCGCACACCGTCGGCGTGAGCGCGCCCTGAACAACAGGCGGGGGAGTGCCACATGGCATGTCCATAATCCGCCCAGACAGCCGAATCCATGACCAAACTCCTGATCCTCAGCGTGAGCGCCGGCAACGGCCACGTGCGTGCAGCACAGGCACTCGCCGCCGCCGCCACCCAAAACCTCGCCCCGCCCTGCACAGCGGTCCACATCGACGCCATGGCCCACGTGGCCGGCGGCTTCCGCAAGGTCTACACCGACTGGTACATCCAGCTCGTGAACCGCGCGCCCGAGTTGTGGTCGTACCTGCACCAGCGCACCGACACCACGCCGCACCACGCGCCCTCGCAGCGGCTGCGCCGCGGCATCGAGCGCCTGAGCACCGGCGCGCTGGTGCGCGAGATCCGCCGCGAGAAGCCCGATGCCGTGATCTGCACCCACTTCCTTCCGGCCGAACTGCTGATGCGCGAACGCAATCGCGGTCGCATCGACTACCCGGTGTGGCTGCAGATCACCGACTACGACCTTCACAACATGTGGCTGATCCCCGGTATGGCGGGTTATCTCGCGGCCACGGAAGAGGTGGCCTTCCGCCTGCGCGCACGCGGTATTCCCGCGGACCGCATCCATGTGACGGGCATTCCCGTGATGCCGGCTTTCTCGGCGCCCGATGTGCCCGCGCTCGCACGCAATGCCTGCGTTGCGGAACTCGGCCTCGACCCGTCGCGTCCCGTGCTGCTGATGGCGTCGGGCGGCGCCGGCGTCGGCGACCTGGCGAGCATGGTCGAGCGCGTGCTCGGCCTGGGCGGCGAAGGCAACTTCCAGGTGATTGCCGTCGCCGGCCGCAACGCCGAGGCGCACGGCAAGCTCCAGGCGCTGGCGGCGCGCCACCCGGGGCGCGTGGTGGCCATAGGCTTCACCAACGAGATGCACAAGCTCATGGCCGCGGCCGACCTCGTGGTGACCAAGCCCGGCGGCCTCACGGTCTCCGAATGCCTGGCGCTCGGCAAGCCGATGCTGCTGATCTCGCCGATTCCCGGGCAGGAAGAACACAACGCCGGCTTCCTGATGGAAGAAGGCGCCGCCTGGCTCGCCTACGACGCCATCGGCCTCGACTTCAAGGTGGCGCGCCTGATGGCCGATCCGCCCAAGCTCGCGAACATGGCCGCACGCAGCCGCGCCCTGGGCAAGCCGCAGGCCGCGCGGGCCGTGCTGCAACACGTGCTGGGTGCCGCAGCGTGAGCGGCGAGGCCGAAAAAACCGGCGTGGGCCGCACGCTGGGCTACCTCGTCTGGGTGGTCGTGATGGCTTCCTTCTTCGCCAACGCCGAGATCCAGATCGAAGGCGGCGCGGGCTGGGCCACGTCGCTGCCCACCTGGCGCATCGAGAACAGCATCTGGCTCGACCTGTTCTGGGGCGGCCGCGCGATGACCGGCTATCACGCCTGGGTGTTCACCTTCATGGCGCTGGTGTTCTTCTCGCCGCTGGCTTTCAACGGCCGCTGGAAGCTGCGCGACTGGGGACTGGCGGTCGCAGGCCTGATCGTGTTCTGGGTCTGCGAAGACTTTCTGTGGTTCATGATCAACCCGGCCTTCGGCTGGTCCCGCTTCAACCCGGCGGATGCCTTCTGGCACAAGCACTGGCTCTGGGGCGCGCCGGTCGACTACTGGGGCGGGCTCGCGGTGGCGTCGCTGATCCTGGCGACCCGGCACTGGCGCCGTACGCGATGACGGCAGCGAAGATCGCCGACCTGCGCCCCGGCCACTGGGCCGATCCGCTGGACGAACTGCAGGTCGAGAACCTGCACCGCATCACGCCCACGCTGTACCGCAGCGCGCAGCCCCGGCGCGCCAATGTGGCTGCGCTGCAGTCGCTGGGCATCCGCACCATCGTCAGCCTGCGTTCCTTCAACGACGACAAGAAGGTATTCGCCGGCACCGACACGCGCCTCGTGCGCGTGCCGATCAACACCTGGTCCATCGACGATGCCAAGGTGCTGCGTGCACTGGTGGCCATTCGGGAAGCCGAGAAGCGGGGCCCGGTGCTGATCCACTGCATGCACGGCGCCGACCGCACCGGCGTGGTGGCGGCGGTCTACCGCATGGCGGTGCAGGACTGGGACAAGGAGAGCGCGCGCCACGAGATGCTGCGCGGCGGCTATGGTTATCACACGCTGTGGCGCAATATTCCGCGCTACATCGAGCGGCTCGACCCGGTCAGGATGCGTCACGCACTGGCCCATGCCCCGGTGATTCTCGCGGTGTCCTGAAGGCGCCAGCAGTTTCCCCACCCCGCTCCTATACTGGCCGCCCCGTGGCCGATGGCCATCCCCGAACGAACTCCCGAAGGGCTTCTTCCATGGCACTCCAACTCCGCACCCTCGTCCGCTCGAACGGCGAACTCGAACTCTCGCTGCACGACGAACCGACTCCCGAACCCCAGGCCCATGAAGTGGTGGTGCGCGTCGAGGCCTCGCCGATGAACCCGTCGGACCTGGGCCTGCTGTTCGGCGCCGCCGACATGAGCACGGCCAAGGCTTCGGGCACCCCGGATCGCCCGGTCGTCACCGCCACCGTTCCGGAACGCGGCATGCCGTCGATGGCTGCGCGGCTCGACCAGTCGATGCCGGTCGGCAACGAAGGCGCGGGCGTGGTGGTCAAGGCCGGCGCCTCGCCGGCCGCGCAGGCGCTGCTCGGCAAGACGGTAGCCGCGATCGGCGGCGCGATGTACTCGCAGTACCGCTGCCTCGCCGCTGCACAGTGCCTGGAACTGCCTGCGGGCGCCACCCCGGCCGATGGCGCCTCCTGCTTCGTCAACCCGCTCACCTCGCTGAGCATGGTCGAGACCATGCGGATGGAAGGCCACAAGGCGCTGGTGCACACGGCCGCCGCCTCCAACCTGGGCCAGATGCTCAACAAGATCTGCCAGAAGGACGGCATCGACCTCGTCAACATCGTGCGCAAGCCCGAGCAGGAGGCGCTGCTGCGCGGCATCGGCGCGAAGTACGTCTGCAACGCGACCTCGCCCAGCTTTCTCGAAGACCTGACGCAGGCCCTGGTCGACACCGGCGCCACGCTGGCCTTCGACGCCACCGGCGGCGGCAAGCTCGCAGGCCAGATCCTCGGCTGCATGGAAGCGGCGCTGAACCGCACCGCCAAGGAATACAGCCGTTACGGCTCCACCACCCACAAGCAGGTCTACATCTACGGCGGCCTCGACCGCAGCCCGACCGAGTTCGTGCGCAACTTCGGCATGGCGTGGGGCATGGGCGGGTGGCTGCTGTTTCCTTTCCTGCAGAAGCTGGGCGACGAGGGAACGCAGCGTTTGCGGGCGCGCGTCGTTGCGGAATTGAAGACGACGTTTGCGAGCCACTACACGCGGGAGGTGTCGCTGCTCGAAGCCTTGCAGCTCGATGCGATCGGGGTGTATGGCAAGCAGGCGACGGGCGAGAAGTTCCTGCTGAATCCGAACAAGGGCATCGTGGCCTGAAAAAAGCCTGGCTTTTCGATTCTTCGCGTTGGACGTTTGGTGTTTTGTTCGGGGCGCGATCACGCCGACGGTGTGCGCAGCGAAGCGAATGTCCCCCGGCGCGGCCTAGGGCCGCATGCCTCCTCCTTTATTTCGCTGCGCAGAGCACACCATCGGCGTGATCGCTCAGCGCAGTGGTTGATCGGCCGCAAACCAGCAGCGTGCCCTCGTGCACGCACTCCAAACGCATTCCCCACAACACAACACGGAGCGTTTCGGCCCACCTCGGCGGTCGTCATCAATCCGTCAAACTGGCGACGCAGCAGAAGGGTGTAATCGCAATCAGGACATGCATCTTTGCAATTCACATCACTGCAAGGCGAAAGTTCAGCAGCGCACTATTTAGCTTCTTGAGGAACAAAAGATGGGAATACTTTCGGATTTCTTCGTCGCAAATCCCACAGAGGCATTGCGTTACGCCAACCGGATCGAAGAGCCCGACGAGGGCGACGAGATCGAGGAACTGTTGGACCCTGCTCAGTACAAGCGGTTCACAGACCTCGAGATCACCATGCTCTGGGCCATCCTGGAAGGCAAGGAATGGGATGTCGATAGACACACCCTCGAGTACGTCGAGATCGGCGAAGACAGTGATGCGTGGCTCGATCGATTTCCCGATGAGCTGACGATGCTGTTGACCCGTTTGGATTCCGGATCGCTCGGCCCCATGCTGGAAAAATGGGCGAACACGGAGGAGCTTGCGTGCGATCCCGCCGAACTGCATCCCGTCATGGAAGATCTCCGCAGACTCGCAAACGAGGCAATCGCCAAGAAGAAGTCCGTGTATCTGTGGGGATGCCTCTGAGGTAGGGGCAAGCAGAGTCCGAGGCGGCGACGCCAACACGCCTCTCGGCAGCTAGACAACCAACCGATACCCCACCGCCGTCTCGGTCAGCAGATGCCGGGGCTGCGCAGGGTCGGCCTCGAGCTTCTGCCGCAGATGCCCCATGTAGATGCGCAGGTAGTGGCTCTGGTCGGTGTGCGACGGGCCCCACACCTCGCGCAGCAGCTGGCGCTGCGTGAGCACGCGGCCTGCGTTGGCGACCAGCACCGAGAGCAGGCGGTACTCGGTCGGCGTCAGGTGCACTTCGGCACCGGCGCGGCGCACGATGCGCGCGGCGCGGTCGAGTTCGATCTCTCCGAAACGGAACAGCGCTTCCGCAGGCTCGTCGCTGCCGCCACCGGCGGCGCGCGGACGGCGCAGGTTGGCGCGCACGCGTGCTAGCAGTTCACCGGTACCGAAAGGCTTGGTGAGGTAATCGTCGGCCCCCGCATCGAGYGCGGCGATCTTGTCGGCTTCATCGCTGCGCGCCGACAGCACGATGATCGGCACGGCCGACCAGCCGCGCACATCGCGGATCAGCGAAACACCGTCGCCATCGGGCAAGCCGAGGTCGAGCACGAGCAGGTCGGGCTGCCGCGTGCCGGCTGCCGCCAGCCCGTCGCGCAGCGTGCCGGCCTCATGCACCAGCCAGCCCTCGGCCTCGAGCGCGCCGCGCACGAAACGGCGGATCTGCGGCTCGTCTTCGATCACGATGGCGGTGGGGGACGGCATGGGGTCAGAGTTGGGCTTCGGCCGGTTCGGGCGGCTCGCGGCGTGGCAGGGTGACCGTGAATTCTGCACCGCCGTCGCGCGCATTGGCCGCCGAAATCTCCCCTCCATGCGCGCTCACCACCGCCCGGCAGATCGCCAGGCCCAGCCCCACGCCCGGCGTGGCCGACTCGGATTCGCCGCGGGTGAACTTGTCGAACAGCTTCTGTTCGCGGCCGAGCAACGCGGCGGGCAGGCCCGGGCCGTGATCGCGCACCGTGAGCACCAGCGAGCCGGGCTCGGCCCGCGCGCCCACCACGATGGGCGGGGCACCGTACTTGGTGGCGTTCTCCAGCAGGTTGACCAGCACGCGCTCGATCAGCACCGCATCGAATTCGACCAGGGGAAGCTCGGGGTCCAGCGCGGTCTGCACCACGGCTTCGCCGAGCGCCGTGCGCGCCGCGCGAATGGCCGAACCCACCACCTCCTCGACCGACTGCCAGTCGCGCCGCAGATTCACCGCGCCGCCTGCAATACCGCTCTCGAGCCGCGCCATGTCGAGCAGGTTGTTGACCAGCGCATGCAGCTCGTGCGCCTGCGCGACGATGGCACGGGCCGCGCTGGCGTGCTCTTCGGGCGGCAGCGTCTGGAGCGACTCGGCCAGCGCGATCAACGCCGTGAGCGGCGTGCGCACGTCGTGCGAGATCGCGCCGAGCAAGGCGTTGCGCAGGCGCTCCGACTCCATCTCGACCACGGCCTGCTGCGCCACTTCGACGTAATGCACGCGCTCCAGCGCAATCGCGATCTGCCGCGCCAGCGTGTCGAGCTGCTGCGCCTGCTCGGGAATCAGCAACCAGCGCGGCTGTGAAGGCGACAGCGCCAGCACGCCGCGAATGCGCATCGGCGCCTGCAGCGGCACGTAGTGCCAGGGCTGCGCCGCCAGCGTGGCGGTGGCAAGGCCGGCCGGCTGGCCATGGCGGAAGGCCCAGTCGGCCACCTGCGCGTCGAAGCCCTCCGGCGGCTCCTTGGGCAGCACGAGCTGGTCGGCCGCATCGGTCACCAGCACCAGCGCATGACCGCCGAAGTGGCCTTTCACCGCGGCGGCGCCCAGGGTGACGACCTGCGTGCTCTCCAGCGCCGCGGAGAGTTCGCGCGTGAGTTCGAACAGCGAGCGCGCGCGGCGCTCGCGGCTGGTCGACACGCCGGCCGCGAAGCGCAGCCCCGCCGTCAATTGGCCCACCAGCAGGCCGACGCCGAGCATGATCGCGAAGGTCAGCACGTACTGCACGTCGCTCACCGCGAACGACAGCCGCGGCGGCACGAAGAAATAGTCGAAGGCCGCCACGTTGAGCAAGGCCGCCAGCGCCGAGGGCCCGCGGCCGAAACGCAGCGCCACGCCGACCACGCCGAGCAGGAACAGCATGACGATGTTCGCGAGCTCGAGCACGCTGGCCAGGGGCGTGCAAAGCACGGTGAGCGCCACGCTGGTGGCCGTTGCCCAGGCATAGCCGGGCCAGTGGATGGGCGCCTTCTCGTGATCGTCGTGGTCGGCAGGTGCGCCATGGATGGATGCACGCGACAGCCGGCGCGAACTTTCGGCGTGGCCGACCTCCATGATGTCGAGTGCCGGCGCGCGTTGCGCCAGCGCGCGCGGCAACGGCGTCGCCCCTGCGAGCCGCCAGCGACGCCAGCCGGCGACCGGCTCCGATCGCCCCAGCACCAGCGTCGCGCAGTTGAGCCGGCGCGCCTGTTCGGCCAGCTGCTCCGCCACGTCGGAGCCGGTGAGCACCGCGGTGGCGGCGCCCAGCTCCTCGGCCAGCTTCAGCACCGCGAGGATGCGGTCGCGCTCTTCTGCGGCGAGCCTTTGCAGCCGCGGCGTTTCGACGTACGCCGCATGCCAGCGCACGTTGAGCTGGCCCGCGAGCCGCGCCGCGGTGCGCACCGTCTGCGCCGCGCCCTCGTGCGGCCCGACGCAGGCGAGGATCGCGCCCGAGGTGTTCCAGGCCTGCAGCGCGCCGCCCTGCCCGTTGCCACCGGCCGCACCCGACTGCTCGACCCGCCAGCCGCGCACGTCGTCTTCCACGTGCTCGGCGGTGCGGCGCAATGCAATCTCGCGCAGCGCGATCAGGTTGCCCTTGCGGAAGAAGTTCTGCGCCGCGCGCTCCGCCTGCTGCGGCAGGTAGACCTTGCCGGCCGAGAGCCGCGCGGTGAGCTCGTCGGGCGTGACGTCGACCAGCACCACCTCGTCGGCCTCGTCGAGCACGGTGTCGGGCACCGTCTCGTGCACGCGCACGCCGGTGATGGCGCCGACCGTGCCGTTGAGGCTCTCGAGGTGCTGCACGTTGAGCGCCGACCAGACGTCGATGCCCGCCGCCAGCAGTTCCTGCACGTCCTGCCAGCGCTTGGTGTGGCGCGAACCGGGGGCGTTGGTGTGGGCCAGTTCGTCGACCAGCAGCACGGCGGGCTTGCGCGCGAGTGCGGCGTCGAGGTCGAACTCGGCGAGCGTGCGGCCACGGTAGTCCAGCGCGCGCAGCGGCAGCGTTTCCAGTCCGACGAGCAGCGCGGCGGTCTCGCTGCGGCCGTGGGTTTCGACCACGCCGATGAGCACGTCGCGGCCCTCAGCCCGTTCGCGCTGCGCGGCGCTCAGCATGGCCCAGGTCTTGCCGACGCCGGCGCTGGCGCCGAAATAGATGCGCAGCTTGCCGCGCAGCGCGCGCGCCTCGTCGTTGCGCAATTGCGCAAGCAGGGCATCGGGGTCCGGGCGGGTGTCGGGAGGCATGGCGGTGGCTGCGCAGGTTATCGCATCGGGCCATCCTTGCGGCGCCTGGCGTGCCGCCGCGCGGTGCGCGAAAGCACCCACCAGGCAAAGCCGAGCGGCACGAACAGCGCCGCGAGCGCCAGCAGGGCGTGGAGCAGGTCAGTGGCCATGGCGCAGGCCGCAGCGCACCAGATGCTCGCGCCAGCTGACGAGCCGGCCGATTTCGCCCGAGGGCACGCATTCGACGAGACGGTGCAGCACCTCGGCGTAGCGCGCCAGGGGCAGGCGGATCATCAGGCGCACGCAGGGCGCGTCGCTTTCGTGCGAACCGCCGGCGTGCAGCAGCGGCTCGCAGCGCACCACCCCGGCCTCGGCGCAACCGGCGATGCTGCGGCGCACGCGCAGGGCGTCGGCACAGCAGACGGTGACGTCGAGCACGTGGAATGACGGCGCCATGGCGGCGTGCGTTCGATCGGCCTCGGTGGGTGACGAAGCACGCGAAGCGGCGAGCCGGGGGGCCGGCAACGCGACGCCGGGGTGTTCACGGTAGGCGGCATAGGCCATGGTCGTTTTCTCCTCAACGCGCTGCCAACGACGTGGAACCATCGAGCGCGAGATTCAGTGCCAGCACATTGACGCGCGGTTCGCCCAGCAAGCCCCAGAGCGGCGCCTGGGTGCTCCTGCCGATCAGCGCGTTCACCTGTTCGACCGGCATGCCCCGCGCGCGCGCCACGCGTGCCGCCTGGTACAGCGCGGCGGAAGGGCTGATGTCGGGGTCGAGTCCGCTGGCCGAAGCCGTGACGAGATCGACCGGCACCGGTGCGGTGTTGCCCGGGTCCGCGGCGCGCAGCGCCTCGACGCGGCCCTTGACCGCCTCGGTCAGCGCCGGATTGAGCGGCCCCTGGTTCGAGCCGCCCGAGGCGCTCGCGTTGTAAGGCTGCGGCGCGGTGGCCGACGGTCGGCCCCAGAAGTGCTTCGGATCGCTGAAGCTCTGGCCGATGAGCTTCGAGCCCACCGTCGTGCCGTCACGCACGACCAGGCTGCCGGCCGCCTGCGACGGAAACACCGCCTTGGCGGCGCCGGTGACGGCCGCCGGATAGATCAGGCCGGTGAGCGCGCTCAGCAGTGCGAAGAGCACGAGCGCGGGACGGATGATGTTGCCGTTGTTGTTCACGAGAAATGCTCCTCAGACCAGATGGACTGCGACCAGCAGCCAATCGATCAACTTGATGCCGATGAAGGGAACGAGCAGGCCGCCCAGGCCATAGATGGCGAGGTTGCGGCGCAGCAGCGCGGCCGCGCCCACCGGCCGGTAGCGCACGCCCTTGAGCGCCAGCGGGATCAGGAACACGATCACCAGCGCATTGAAGATCACCGCCGACAGGATTGCCGACGACGGGCTGGCGAGCCGCATCACGTTGAGCGCACCGAGCTGCGGATAGGTCGAGATGAAGATCGCCGGAATGATCGCGAAGTACTTCGCCACGTCGTTCGCGATCGAGAAGGTGGTGAGCGAGCCGCGCGTCATGAGCAGCGCCTTGCCGGTTTCCACAACCTCGAGCAGCTTGGTCGGGTTCGAATCGAGGTCGACCATGTTGCCGGCCTCCTTCGCGGCCTGCGTGCCGCTGCCCATGGCCACGGCCACGTCGGCCTGCGCGAGCGCGGGGGCGTCGTTGGTGCCGTCGCCGGTCATCGCGACCAGGCGGCCTTCGGACTGGTACTTGCGGATCAGCGCCAGCTTGTCCTCGGGCGTGGCTTCGGCCAGGAAGTCGTCGACACCGGCCTCGGCCGCGATGGCCGCGGCGGTGAGCTTGTTGTCGCCGGTGATCATCACCGTCTTGATGCCCATGCGGCGCAGCTCGGCAAAACGCTCCTTGATGCCGGTCTTGACGATGTCCTTGAGCTCGACCACGCCGAGCACGCGATTGCCTTCGGACACGGCCAGCGGGGTGCTGCCGCGGCGTGCCGTTTCCTCGGACGCGCGCAGCATCTCGGCGGGCATCGCACCGCCGAGCGACTCGACGTGCCGGCGTATGGCATCGACCGCGCCCTTGCGCAGCAGGATGGCGTCGGTATCGAGGCTGCCGGGTGCGGCCGGCAGGTCGACACCGCTCATGCGGGTCTGCGCGGTGAAGGGCACGAACCGGGCGCCTTCGACAGATGCGGCCTCCAGGCCGTCGCGGCGTGCAAGTTCGACGATGCTGCGCCCTTCGGGCGTTTCGTCGGCCAGCGATGCCAGCATCGCGGCGCGGGCGAGGCGGCCCTTGGGCACGCCAGGTGCGGGCAGGAAGGCGCTGGCCTGGCGGTTGCCGTGCGTGATGGTGCCGGTCTTGTCGAGCAGCAGCACGTCGACGTCGCCGGCCGCTTCCACGGCGCGGCCCGAGGTGGCGATGACGTTGGCCTGCATCATCCGGCTCATGCCGGCCACGCCCACGGCCGAGAGCAGGCCGCCGATGGTGGTCGGGATCAGGCACACCAGCAGCGCCACCAGCGCGGTGAGCGACACCACCGTGCCCGCACCCGCAGCCTCCACGCTGAACACCGAGAACGGCAGCAGCGTGACGGTGACCATCAGGAACACGATGGTGAGCGCAACCAGCAGGATGGTGAGCGCGATTTCGTTGGGCGTCTTCTGGCGCTTGGCGGCTTCGACCATGCCGATCATGCGGTCGAGGAACGACTCGCCCGGGTTGACCGAGATGCGCACCACCAACCAGTCGGACAGCACGCGGGTGCCGCCGGTCACGGCCGAGAAGTCACCGCCCGATTCGCGCACCACGGGTGCCGATTCGCCGGTGATGGCGCTCTCGTCGACCGAGGCCACGCCTTCGATCACTTCGCCGTCAAGCGGGATGACGTCGCCGGTCTCGACCAGCACGACGTCGCCCTTGCGCAAGTTGGGCGCCTGCTCCGGAAGCCACTGCGCACCATGGTGCGGCTCATGCAGCTTCTTGGCCCAGGTGTCCTTGCGCAGGCCGCGCAGCGACGCGGCCTGCGCCTTGCTGCGGCCCTCGGCCAGCGCCTCCGCGAAGTTCGCGAACAGCACGGTGAACCACAGCCAGACGGTCACGGCGAGCACGAAGGCAGGCTTCATACCGGTGTCGCCCGGAAAGCTCAGCGCATGCACCCAGAGCAGGCTGGTGAGGATGCTCCCGATGTAGACGATGAACATCACCGGGTTGCGCCACTGGGTGCGCGGGTTGAGCTTGGCGAAGGCGCCCCACAGGGCGGGCTTGACCAGCGCTGCATCGAACAGCGAAAGAGATGTTTTGGTGTTGGCAGTCATGGTGCGCTCCTTATTTCCAGAGCACGAGGTGTTCGACGATGGGCCCGAGAGCCAGCGCCGGCACGTAGTTGAGCAAGCCGACCAGCAGCACGGTGCCGATCAGCAAGGAGACGAACAGCGGGCCGTGCGTGGGCAGCGTGCCGCTGGTGACGGGCAGGCGCTTCTTGGCGGCGAGCGAGCCGGCCACGGCGAGCACCGGCACGATCATCGCGAAGCGGCCGAGCCACATGGCCAGCCCGAGCAGGCCGTTGTAGAAGGGCGTGTTGGCCGAGAGGCCCGCGAAGGCGCTGCCGTTGTTGTTGGCGGCCGAGCTCAGCGCGTAGAGGATCTCGGAAAAGCCATGTGCGCCGGGGTTCGCGATGCCGGCCTTGCCGGCGCCCGCGATCACCGCCACCGCAGTGCCGGCCAGCACCAGGATCGGCGTGACCAGGATGGCGATGGAGATCAGCTTCATCTCGCGCACCTCGATCTTCTTGCCGAGGTACTCGGGCGTGCGGCCGATCATCAGGCCGGCGATGAACACCGCGAGCATCGCGAAGATCAGCATGCCGTAGAGGCCGCTGCCGACGCCGCCGAACACCACCTCGCCAAGCTGCATGAGCACCATGGGCACCATGCCGCCGAGCGGGGTGAGCGAGTCGTGCATGGCGTTGACCGCGCCGCACGAGGCGGCGGTGGTCACGGCGGCGAAGAGGGCCGAGGCGTCGATGCCGAAGCGCACTTCCTTGCCTTCCATGTTGCCGCCCGACTGCAGGGCGCTCGACACCTGGTCGACGCCCAGCGGACCGAGCAGCGGGTTGCCGGCCTGCTCGGCGGGCATGACCACGATCACCGCGACAACGAACATGATCGTCATCGCGGCGAGCACGGCCCAGCCCTGGCGCATGTCGCCGACCACCCTGCCGAAGGCGAAGCACAGCGCCGCCGGGATCAGGAAGATCGCGATCATCTGCAGCAGGTTGCTGAGTGCAGTCGGGTTTTCGTACGGATGCGCCGAGTTGGCATTGAAGAAGCCGCCACCGTTGGTGCCGATCATCTTGATGGCTTCCTGCGAGGCGACCGGGCCCATGGCGAGCGTCTGCGTCTTGGTGGTGGCGTCTTCCATCACCGGGGCGCCCTTCTCGTCCTTCAGCGGCTGGCCGTCGGCGCCGTTCTTCGGCTGCTGGAAGGCGGTGGTCTCGACCGTGTCCACGGACTTGTAGGCGTCGAAGTTCTGGATCACGCCCTGGCCCACGAAGAAGACCGCGAGCACGAACGACAGCGGCACCAGCACCCACAGCGTGATGCGCGTGATGTCGGCCCAGAAGTTGCCGACCAGGCCCTTGCCCTGACCCCCATCCCCGCGGCGGGCAAAGCCGCGCACCAGCGCGAAGGCCACCGCGATGCCGGTGGCAGCGGAGAAGAAGTTCTGCACCGTGAGCCCGAGCATCTGCGTGAGATAGCTCATGGTCGACTCGCCGGCATAGCCCTGCCAGTTGGTGTTGGCGACGAAGCTCACCGCGGTGTTGAAGGCCGAATCGGGCGACACGGCGCCCATGCCGGCCGGGTTGAGCGGCAGCACGCCCTGCAGGCGCTGCAGCGCATAGACGGCGATGGCGCCCACGAGGTTGAAGGCCAGCAGCGCCAGCGCGTAGGTGCGCCAGTTCATCGAGCGTTCGGGCGCCGTGCCCGCAAGCTTGTAGAGCGGCGCTTCGACGCGCTGCATCCAGCGTGGCACGCGCTCGTTGCACAGGGCGGCAAGGAATTTGCCGACGGGCCAGGCCAGCACGCCGAGTGCGGCGAGGAAAAGGGCCAGCAGGCCCCAGGCGGAAGCGGTCATTTCAGAATTCCTCGGCGCAGATCAGCGCGAAGACGAGGTAGGCGAACAGGACCACGGCGACCAGGGCGCCAAAGCCATAGAGGACTTCGAGGCTGATCACGATGCGTCCCCATCGGTTGTTCTTGGTGAGTTCGGTGCGTCGAGCCTGTTCAGCCCGACGACCATGGCCGCCACCACGGCCCACAGCGCCAGCAAGGCGCCCATCCAGACGATGTCCATTCATCACTCCTGCAGCGAAATACAAGGCCTCGAGTCTCGGCAGGCGTCCGTAAAAACAGGGAACAGAGTCGTCGGGGACGCATAAAGAAAGCGTAAAAACCCGCCCCGGGGCCAGATGGCCCCCGGCCTGTCGAGGTCATTGCGTCACCGGCCTCGACAGGGCTTGCGGCGTTATTTAATAATCAAAGCGTTGGCTTGATAAATGGCAAATCGGCCATGCACACACGCCCCACGAAACCGTCCATGTCCGCCCCCATCGACGCCAGGCCCAGCTGGATGCCGCACCAGCCGGCAGACCGCATCCTTTCCACGCTCAAGACCCGCGGCGCGCTCGGCATTCCCGACATCGCCAAGGTGCTGAACGTCACGGTGGAAGCGGTGCGCCAGCAGATGGCGAAGCTGGAGGCCGAAGGCCTGGTCGACGCCGAAAGCCGCCCCAGCGGCMGCGGCCGGCCCACGCAGATCTGGCGGCTCACCGGCGAGGGCCACAAGCGCTTTCCCGACACGCACGCCGAGATGACGGTGCAGATGATCAGCGCCGTGATCAGCGTGTTCGGCGAGAAGGGCATGGACCAGCTGATCGACGCGCGCGAGAACACCATGCGCGCCAACTACACCGAGGCCATGCGCGGCGCGCGCAGCCTCAGGACGCGGCTGGAACGGCTTGCCGAGATCCGTGGCCGCGAGGGCTACATGGCCGAGTTCCGGCCCGAGGGCGACGGTTTTCTCTTCATCGAGAACCACTGCCCCATCTGCACCGCGGCGCAGGCCTGCACGGGCTTCTGCCGCAGTGAGCTGCAACTCTTCGGCGACGTGCTGGGGCCCGAAGTGACCGTCAGCCGCGTCGAGCATGTGCTCGCGGGTGCGCGGCGCTGCGCCTACCAGGTCAGCCCCACGCCCCGCGCCTGAAACGCTTTACCCACACCACAAGGACCCACCATGGAACACACCCTCCCCCCGCTGCCCTACGCCCTCGACGCGCTGGCACCCGAGTATTCGAAGGAAACCCTCGAGTACCACTACGGCAAGCACCACAACGCCTACGTGGTGAACCTCAACAACCTGCAAAAGGGCACCGAGTTCGAGTCCCTCACGCTGGAAGAAATCGTCAAGAAGGCCAGCGGCGGCATCTACAACAACGCCGCCCAGATCTGGAACCACACCTTCTTCTGGAACTGCATGAAGCCGCAAGGCGGCGGCGCTCCCRCTGGTGCGCTGGCCAAGGCCATCGACGCCAAGTGGGGCAGCTACGACGCCTTCAAGGAAGCCTTCGTGAAGTCGGCCGTGGGCAACTTCGGYTCGGGCTGGACCTGGCTGGTGAAGAAGGCCGACGGCTCGGTGGACATCGTGAACACCGGCGCCGCCGGCACGCCGCTGACGACCGCAGACACCGCRCTGCTGACCGTGGACGTCTGGGAGCACGCCTACTACATCGACTACCGCAACCTGCGCCAGAAGTTCGTCGAGACYTTCCTGGCCAAGCTGGTGAACTGGGACTTCRTCGCCAAGAACTTCGGCTGATCGATCAGCCGTTGATCAGGTTCAGGATGTTTCCGTCCGGGTCCTTGAACCACGCGACCTTCATCTCGCCCATGACATGGAGGTCGCCCACTAGCTTCGTATCGGGCATGTCGTAGTGCTCGAAGCGCACGCCCTTGGCCTTGAGGGCGGCGGCGAGGCGCTCGATGTCTCCGCCCACCTGCCAGGTCACGGCTGTCGCCTGGTTCGTTCCGGCGAACGACGAGCGATACACGTTGATGCGCGTGTTGCCACTGCGGTAGACGATGACTTCGTCACCTTCCGCGTCGACTTGGGCGAGGCCCAGCGTGTCTTCGTAGAAGCGGCGGGCCACCGCGAGGTCTTTCACCGCGAGGTTGGCCACCGCATCGATGTTTCCGAGCATGGTTTTCTCCTGTGTATGGATCGACACTTCATGTTCGACGCCGATACGGCCCTGTCAAGTCGCCGCCGTCTGATACGGGACCCATCGCGAACCACGAAAACACCGCCGCGGCGCTTGCGGCACACTGCACCCTCGGTGCAGTGAGGCCAAAAGAACTCCATCGCCGCTGCTGCAACCCCGATTCGTCCAGACAAAGAGACAAACCCATGATCCGCAAACTCACCCGCTCGCTGGCCCTTGCGCTGGCACTTCCCCTGGCCCTTTCCCTCGCGTTCACCACGGCTGCCCATGCACAGACCTATCCCGCCAAGCCCATCCGCATGATCGTGCCCTTCCCGCCCGGCGGCGGCACCGACATCCTCGCTCGCCTGGTCGCGCAGAAGCTCACCGAGACCAACCACTGGACCGTGGTGCCCGACAACCGCGCCGGCGCGGGCGGCACCATCGGCATCGCCGAGGCTGCGCGCGCCGCGCCCACGGGCTACGACATCGTGATGGGCCAGAAGGACAACATGGTCGTCGCACCCTGGCTCTACAAGAACCTGAGCTACAACCCGGTCAAGGACCTGACCGCCGTGGCCCATGTGGCCTACACGCCGGTGGTGATCGTCACGCAGGCCAATTCGAAGTTCAAGACGCTCGACGACGTGGTGACGGCCGCGCGCGCCGCGCCCGACACCGTCACCTACGGCTCGCCCGGCAACGGCACCACCATCCACCTGGCCGGCGAGATCTTCAACGGCGCCGCGAAGATCAAGATGCGCCACGTGCCCTACAAGGGCTCCAACGCGGCCATGATGGACGTGCTCGCGGGTAACGTCGACCTGATGGTGTCGTCGGTGCCCTCGGCCCTGGCGCAGATCAAGGCGGGCAAGCTGCGCCCGCTGGCCGTGACCTCCGCCAAGCGCAGCACCTCGCTGCCCGACACGCCCACCGTGGCCGAGCTCGGCTACAAGGGCTTCGACGTGAGCACCTGGTACGGCCTCTTCGTGCCGGCCAGGACCCCCAAGGACGTGATCGCGACCCTCAACGCCGAGGTCAACAAGCTGCTGGCCACGCCCGAGATGCAGGCCGCCATCGTCGGCCAGGGCGCCGAGCCGCAGGGCATGACGCCCGAACAGTTCGGCACGCTGCTGAAGACCGACTACGAGAAGTGGAAGGGCATCGTGCAAGCCTCGGGCGCGACCATCGAATAAGCCGGGGCGCCGCACAATGGTGTTTCCACAACGGGCCGCGACGACGGCATGGAGACACCGATGGTTCCTTCGCTTCCCCTGAAGACAGCCGCTCTGGCAGCGGTTGTCGCCCTCGTCCAGGGCTGCGCACAGACACCCGCGCAGAAACCTTCCGACGCAACCGTCGCTGCCCACGTCGCGGCAGCCACCCAAGCCGCGGGCACCGACCTCGGACCGCTGCTCTCGCTGTGCAAGCCCGCCCCGGCCACGCGCCCGCCGCAGGACGAACTCGACAAGGGCCTCCCCCTGCTCATCAACAAGCCGGCGCCGCCGCCCGCCAAGGCCTTCGACAACCTGTATTTCGTGGGTGCCGACTGGGTCAGCGCCTGGGCCATCAAGACCTCCGACGGCATCATCCTCATCGATGCGCTCAACAACCAGATGGAAGCCGCCGCGCTGATCGAAGGCGGCATGCGCAAGCTGGGCCTCGACCCGGCCCAGATCAAGTACGTGATCGTCACGCACGGCCACGGCGACCACTACGGCGGCGCGCCCTATCTCGCGCAGAAGTACCGCGCGCGCGTGGTGATGAGCGACGCCGACTGGACGATGACCGAGACAAAGCTGGAGTTCGCCACGCCCATCTGGGGCGCGCCGCCCAAGCGCGGCGCGGGCGACATCTCGGCAAAGGACGGCGACCGCGTCACGCTGGGCGACACCACCGTCACGCTGTACCTCACGCCGGGCCACACCATGGGCACGCTCTCGCCGGTGTTCGATGTGAGCGAGAACGGCCGCAGGCATCGCGCCATGCTCTGGGGCGGCACGGGCTTCAACTTCGGCAAGGACGTGCCGCGGCTGAACAATTACATCGCGTCCACCCGGCGCATGGATGCCCTGGCCAAGGCGCAAGGCATCGACGTGATGTTGTCGAACCACTCGAACGTCGACAGCTCGCAGGCCAAGCTGGCGACGCTGCGGCAGCAGCCGGCGAGCGCGGCGAACCCCTTCGTGCTGGGCACGCCCACGGTGGAGCGCGCATTGAACGTGATGGGTGAGTGTGCGCAAGCGCAGCGGGATCGGTTCGTGCTGCAGTGATGTCTTGCTCCCTCTCCCCTTGGGAGAGGGTCGGGGTGAGGGCCCGCGGCGCAGCAAAGTCCGATGTCTCTTAAGGGCCCATACCGGCTGTTCCCCTTGCTCCATTGCGGACCTACGGCTCTTGCCCGGCATTGCTTAAAGAACTCCGGTAGATCAGCCGCGCTAGTGATGGAGCTGAACTGCTGGCTCGGAATTCACTTGGGCGGGCTCGGTCGTGGCGGAGCGGGTGGGTTTCGCCGTCGTGATCAGCAAGCCTACATACTCTCGGCATGCGCTCTATCTCTCGCCCTCGCGTTTACTTGGCCATCTTCACTCGTGCTTACAGGGCAGCAACTGCCTTGTCTTTGCTTTTCATTCTGAGCACTGCGGTTTGCGCTGCAACAGATCCGCCGTCGCCTCTCGTTTCCATCCACGCAGATGTCTACTTTGAAGCGCTCGAAACGGTCC